>CAZQRI010000009.1:0-14625 GCA_964595805.1 uncultured Gammaproteobacteria bacterium | reverse complement strand
GCCAGACAATACGGTAGCACTTATCCGAGAAAAGCATCCAGAAGTCACTCTGATTGCCAATAGCGAAAACAAAGGTTTTGCCGCTGCCAATAACCAGGGGCTTGCTGTGGCCCAGGGTGAATTTTTGCTTTTTCTCAATCCGGATATGCGCTTGATGCCGGAGAGTCTTGACCTTATGTATGCTTGGATGAAAGAACATGTGGATGTGGGTATTGCCAGTGTAAAACTTATTGATGAAAAAGGGGATTTGAATCAAGATGCCTTACCAAGACGCTTTCCTCGACTTTATGAACAGCTGGCATTGCTTCTCAAGTTGCCACATGTATTTCCACATATTTTAAATGGATATTTGCTCAAAGGTTTTGATGCCAATGTGGAGCAAGAAGTTGATACGGTTCGTGGATCTTTTATGTGTATGCGTCCCGAGATGCTGAGCAAACTTGGCTGGGCATTTGACCCACGATATTATATTTGGTACGAAGATGTAGATATTTGCCGCGAAGCTAGACGACTTGGGTACAAAGTGATGCATACTCCAATTATTTCTGCTGTTGATTATATTGGTCAGAGTTTCAAAAAGCGTGATACCCTGTGGAAGCAAAAAAACTTTACAAAAAGTATGCTCACGTATTATAAAAAGTGGGAACCCTGGTATCGCTGGATCTTGATAGCTCTGTTTCGTCCTTTTGGAATATCGCTTGCGTGGCTGGGGGATTTTGTTCACAAAAAATTGAAGAAATAAAAAATATGTCGAAATTGACAGTTCATTTGGTTACTTGGAATGGGGCAAAATATGTACCCTATCTTTTTGAATCTTTGAAAAAACAAAGTTTTACAGATTGGAAACTTTTGATTTGGGACAATGCTTCGAGTGATGGAATGCTTGAAGCAATGAAAAAAGAATTGCGTGATTTTCCGGTACCCTATGAATTGATTGAAAATACAGAAAACATTGGTTTTGCTGGAGGGCATAATACTTTGTTTCAAAAAACAGATGCCGAATATTTTGTGTGTTTGAATCAGGATATGTATCTTGAAAGTGATACCCTTGTGAAACTCCTACAGTTTTTGGATGCACATTCGGAGGTTGCGGTTGTTTCTCCACGACTCATGAAATGGAATTTTTCACTTCTTTTGGACGAAAAAAATGCTCATGAGGCGATTTATAGTGACGAAGTAGATAGTTTGGGCCTCAAAGTTTTTCGCTCTCGCAGAGTGATAGAACAGTATGGCCAAGAGCAGTGGAAGAGTCTCAAACAGCGTTTTTCTTCGAACTTTTTGGAAGTTTTTGGAGTTTCTGGTGCCTTTCCGCTGTTTCGTCGATCGAGTATTGAACACATTGTATTTCAAGACAATACATTTTTTGATGCTTCCTATCATTCGTATAAAGAAGACGTAGATTTGGCCTATCGTTTGCGTTCGGCGGGTTTCAAGGCCTTTGTCCATTTGGATGCTGTGGTGTATCACGATCGTTCGGCGGCTGGACCAAAAGAAGCTTCGGACAAGGCGGCTTTGCTCAATAAAAAAACTCAGTCGAGCTGGGTCAAGTATCATAGTTATAAAAACCACTTGATGACCCTGTATAAAAATGAATATAGAGAAAATTTTCTTTTTGATTTTCCATGTATTGTTTGGTATGAATTGAAAAAATTTGTTTATTTTCTCTTGAAGGAAAGACCGGTTCTTATGGGGCTCAAAGAAATATATGCGCTGCGTCATGAACTGAAAAAAAAGAAAAATTTAATTACTTCAAAAAGAAAACTATCAGCAAAACAAATAAGAACTTGGTGGATATGAAAGATATAAATATTGTATTTGTAAATTATCTCTGTAAAGACGACATCATGCAAGCGCTTGATTCTTTGTTTCGTGATATTCACAATTGTCCCTATACCGTACAAATAACGGTGGTTGATAATTCCGAGAATAAAGATGGTATACAACAATCTCTTCTTGAAAAGTTTCCACAGGTAGTCTATGTGGATGCAGGTGGAAATGTAGGATTTGGAAAAGGAAATACCCTTGGGTTTAAAGCCGGAAAAGCCAAATATTATTTTGCGTTAAATCGTGATACAGTAATTCAAGAAAATTCGCATACCATTGAAAGGCTGATTCAGTTTATGGAGGCGCATCCAAAGATTGGTTGTATTGGTCCAAAGTTATTAAATATGGATCAAACTTTGCAATATTCTTGTTATCGTTTTGATTTGCCTTCTATTCTTATTAAACCTTTGAAGCAAATAAATCTTGATAAAAAATATAAATGGGTGAAACAAAAAACTGACCATCTTTTGATGGTGGACTTTGACCATAATTCAAATAGACCCGTTGATTGGGTTCTTGGTGCAGCGATGATGGTTCGTGGCGCTGTTGCCGAGCAATTGGGTTGGTTTGACGAAAGATTTTTTATGTATCTTGAAGATGCTGATTGGTGTCACCGAATGTGGGAAGCTGGTTGGCCAGTCTATTATGTTCATGATATAGTAATATTGCACCGCTATGCCAGAGATTCGGCAAAAGTTCCAGGAATTTTCAAGGCTTTATTTAAAAATAAACTTGCACGTATTCATTTGGTAAGTTGGATAAAGTATATATGGAAATGGCGTGGTCAAAATCGTTATTATAAAACAATTTCTTAATTTGAGTTATGGAACACTATCCTAAAATAGCCATCGTGTATCTGTCCTTTCATTGTGAGCCTTATATGGATGATATTTTGTCGTCCCTCAAAAAACTCAGTTATCCAAAAGATCGTGTAGAATTTATTATTGTTGATAATCCACATCCAGAGCATGGACCTTCTGTTGCTTATATTCAAGATAATGTAATGCCTCTTTCGGGAAAAGAAATTCCTCATGTGACACTGCTTCCTCAAAAAACAAATTTGGGTTTTGCGGGAGGAAATAATGCTGGTGTTGACTGGGCTCTCAAAGAGGGTTTTGACTATGTATACTTTCACAATAATGATGGGTTCATGGCGGCAAATTGTCTTGAACCTATTGTTGAAGTCATGGAAAAAGATAAAAGTATTGGAGCTGCGCAGTCTTTGATGCTTTTGCATCCAGAAACAGATCTTATTAATAGTACAGGGAATTCTTTTCAATATTTAGGATTTGGTTTTTGTAATCAGTATCGATTTAAAATAAAAGATGTGGTGCTTCCTCCTGTGAAGGAAATTGCGTATGCCAGTGGTGCTGCTCTTATGGTTTCTGTTGAAAATATACGAAAATATGGTTCTTGGGATAATGATTTTTTTCTGTATCACGAAGACCTTGAATGGAGTATGCGCCTTCGTATGGCTGGGTACAAGGTCGTATTGGTGAGTGATTCGGTGTTTTATCACAAGTATCAATTTGCAAGAAGTATTACAAAATTTTATTGGATGGAGCGCAATCGTTATGGCACTATGCTTATGTTTTTTCGTTGGCCGACGCTCCTCTTGCTTGCTCCAATGGGTTTGGCACTCGAACTTGGTTTGATTTTTTTTGCCATCAAGGGTGGTTGGTTTCAAGAACGAATGAAAGTATATACCTATTGGTTAACATGGGAAAATTGGAAATTGTGGCTGGGTAAACGCAAAAAAACACAGGCATTACGTACGGTACGGGATCGTCATTTGATGAATTATGCTGTTTCTGGTATATATTTTCAGGATAAATCAACAGATAACCCAATTGTCAATTATATTGGAAATCCGATTATGAAAATATATTATTGGATTGTTGTAAAAGGATTGATTTGGTGGTAATACATGTATACTATGAAAATACGAAAAGCAATTTTGACTGGTGGTGGACGTGCAACTCGATTGCAACCCATCACAACTACAATCAACAAACATCTTTTGCCTTTGGCCAATAAGCCAATGATTTTTCACGCCATCGATAAAGCAGTCGAAGCAGGTATCAAAGAAATTTTTATCAATGTAAATCCAGGGGATACGGATCTTCAAAAATATATTGGTGATGGGGGACACTGGGGTATCAAAATTCATTTTTTTGAACAAACGGGTGGGCCACAAGGGATTGCTCATGTGGTGAATGAAGCAAAACAGTTTATTGGGAATGATCCCTTTATGTTTTATCTTTCTGATAATATTCTTCTTGGAAAATTGAGTGAACTTTTTGATGAATTTGAACAGGGAAATTATCATTGCATGCTCGCACTTTCAGAAGTGGCAGATCCAGAACGATTTGGAGTTCCTGTGTTTAATGAAGCAAAGGAATTGATAGATGTATTAGAAAAACCTTCACAAGCACCAAATAATTTTGCTGTTACAGGAATTTATTTGTATGGACCAGATGTATTTTTTCATGCTTTTGATAACATTGAAAAAAGTGCTCGTGGAGAATATGAAATTTCGGATATTCATTCGTATTTTTTGAAACAAGGTTTGCGTGTAGGGTATAAAGAAATTACTGGTTGGTGGAAAGATACTGGAAAATCCGAAGATTTACTCTTGGCCAATAAACTTCTTCTTGATAATATGGAAGTGAGAGAATTTCCAAATCATGGAAGTATCGCAGAGGGAGCAAAAATTTCTGGAAATGTCCATGTCGGTATTGGCTCACAAATCAAAAGTACTGCAACTCTTCGAGGTCCTGTGATTATTGGTGAAAATTGTGTGCTCGAAAATTGTATTGTTGGGCCTCATGTAACGGTTGGTCCTGGTACTGAAATTTGTGATGCTAGTATTGAAAATTCTATTATTCTGGATAATGCAACAATAAAGGTTCCCATGATTATTACGGATAGTTTGATTGGAAAAAAAGTACAACTTATAAAACGAAAAGATGATACTATCCAAGGTCACAAAATGATTATTGGAGATAAAACTTTTTTTGAAATGTAATTACTATGGAGGGGGGAATATTGAAACAAATAATACACTCAAAAAGCAAAACGTTTCTCGCGTTTTGTTTTTGTTTTCTTTTGGGGGTGGCATCGCTCTCTTTTGTAAATCAAAAATTTTTTGAAACAGAAATTTTTCTTGTATTTCTTATTGCCTTGTTTGCACTGGTAATTTCGTGGAAAAAACAACCCTTTCAATTTTTTATTCTCGCAGCAATATTTTTTCTTTTTGGAATGATGCGGGTAAACTGGGCTATTCCGGAGCATGATGCAAACTCGCTTTCATTTTATAATGATAAAAAACAAAGTTTGACTGGGTTTATTGCGAGTGAGCCAGATATTCGTCAAGATGCCGTGCATTAGATCGTACAAGCAAAAAGTATTCGTACAGGAGGGAGTTGGCAAGAGGTTAGTGGAAAAATCGCAGTTAAAATGCCGCTTTATCCTCGTTATAACTACGGACAAAATATCACTCTCGATTGCAATTTGAAAACACCAAAACCAATCGAAGACTTCCACTATGAAAAATACCTTGCGACTTATGGGGTATGGAGTGTTTGTGAAGCACCGCATATTCAGCTGGAATCTGGCATCAGTGGCAATCCAATTCTTCATGCACTTTTTGCATTCAAATCAAAATGTGCAGAACATATCTCGCGCCTCTGGCACGAACCCTATGCGAGTTTTGTTGCGGGTGTTCTCTATGGCTATCGTGGTGGACTGGGTACTCTCAGTACGGATTTCAATCGTACGGGGGTGACGCATATTGTGGCGGTTTCTGGATTTAATATTACCATCATTGCCTCGGTGTTTGCTGCAACACTTGTCTATCTCTTGGTTCCTCGTAAAAAAGCATTTTGGATTGTCAGTTTTGCCATACTTCTGTTTGTCCTTTTTACTGGAGCAAGTGGTTCTGCTGTGCGTGCTGCGGTAATGGCCTTGCTTGTCTTGACCTCACGTCAAATGGGACGAACTTCGCGTATGGATAATGTGCTCCTACTTACCGTCGCTCTCATGTCTTTTGCAAATCCATTTACACTGATTTGGGATGTGGGATTTCAACTGTCCTTTCTTTCGACTTGCGGACTCGTGTATCTTTCACCCCATTTACAAAAATATTTTTCACGTGTTCCAACATTTTTGAACCTCCAAGAGTCACTCACGGCTACACTCGCAGCCATGATTTTCACGCTTCCGCTTATTTTATTTGAGTTTGGTAGGCTTTCGATCGTGGCTCTTTTGGTAAATATTCTTGTTGTGCCGGTAGTATCTTTTATTATGGCATTTGGCTTTGCAACACTTTTTTCCTCATTTATTTTTTGGCCATTGGCAGAGATTATTGCATTTATTACCTATATACTTCTTGCCTACGTTGTAGTGGTGGTACGTTTTTTTAGTCAACTGCCTTGGGCAGCTGTGAGTGTGCCACTTCCTTGGTGGGGGATGCTTGGACTTTATATTTTCTTTATTTTTTCTTTAATAAAACTTGAGAAGAAATCTGCTATACTAAAGACATATGAAAAATAGACTTTTTCTTATTATTGGGGCACTTTTATTTTGTATCGCTGTGCTTGTATATCTTCAGCGTCAGGAGATACGAACTTTGTATCAAAAATTTTTTGTATCTCAAAATTTGCAGACCCAAAATGAAGTTCATCCTTTGACAAAGGAATCTCCCATAAAAATAACATTTCTCGATATCGGTCAGGGGGATGCCAGTTTTATTGAATGGCCAGATGGGACACAAATGCTTGTCGATTGTGCTCTTGATGCTCGTATTCTTGAAGCGCTTGGGCGGGTGATGAGTCCTTTTGATCGTAGGATAGACTATCTCGTGGTGAGCCATCCAGATCAAGATCACTATGGTGGCTGTGTCGATGTTATGAAACGATTTGAGGTGAAGCATATTGTTTACAATGGCTACAAAAAAAATAGCAGTCAGTATTTGCCAGTATTTTTGCAAACGATTGAAGACGAAAAAAAAGAGGGGGCCGAGTATATTGAAATGGATCACGAACAAATTTGGAATATCAACAGCTCGACACTGCATTTTCTCTATCCAGATATGCCAGTCAATAATCATCCATTTCTTTCAACCGTCAAAAAAAACGATGTCTCAAACAATACTTCGATTCTCATGATTTTGCAGTATGGAAACAAAAAAGTGATGTTTACCGGGGATAGTGAGTTTGAAGAAGAAAATTATCTTATGAGTAAATATTCAAATAGTACACTCGACGTGGATGTCCTCAAGGTTGGTCATCATGGGAGTAGTGGGTCGACGTCGGATGCCTTTCTTCACCTGAGTACACCAGAGTATGCAATTATTTCCTCGGGGTTAAAAAATCGCTATGGACATCCAACCTTGCGGACTTTGCATCGCCTTGAAAGGTCAGAAGCAAAGGTTTTGCGTACTGATACTCAAGGTGATATAATACTCTATATCTATGAAGATAGCATCGTTTCTCAAAATCAGTAAATATTTCGTCATCGGAGCGGCTTGTTTTTTGTTGTCTGGTATTGTACAGGCTGAACCATTTAATTTTGTGGTTAATAGAGGTTTGTGGATGTCCAAAAAAGACGTCTTTGCTGGTCAGACCGTGAAAATTTATGGGGTGGTGGTAAATAATAATTTTTCTACGCTTTCTGCTACCGTAGATTTTTTGAGTAATGAACAAAGTATTGGTAAAACTCGAGTTGAAAATATAAAATTTGAAGAAGCTCGCCAAGTATATGTAGAGTACCTTCTGCCTGCGGGGAGTTTGAAAATGGAAATTAAACTTGAATCGGTGACTGCCAAGGATGCGCAGGGGAAAAATGTTGTTATTTCTGCTGATGAACTTGCTGCTTTTGGAGCAACACAGGATTTTTTTATTGATATTGATACAGATAAAGATAAAATTGGAGATACAAAAGATCCTGACGATGACAATGATAGCTTGAGTGATGAAGAAGAAAAAGTACGGGGGACTGATCCACTCAAAGTGGATAGTGATGCCGATGGTATAAAAGACGCCGAAGAAGTAAAAAAAGGTTTGGATCCAACTCGTGCGGATAGTGATGGAGATGGCACAAAAGATGCCCAGGATCTTTTTCCTCTTGATAAAAATGAATGGGCAGATGCAGACAAAGACGGTATTGGCGATACAGCAGATCCAGATGATGATAACGATGGAATTTCTGATCAAGATGAAAAAACACAGGGGACAGATCCTTTGAAAGCTGACACTGATGGTGATACCTTGATTGAAGGGGAGGAACAAAAATATGCAACGAACCCTCTCAAAAAAGATAGTGATGACGATGGGATTGATGATAATTTTGAAATTGCCATGAAAACAGATCCACTCAAGGCAGATAGTGATAGTGATGGTCTTTCGGATAAAGACGAAACTTTGCAAAGTAGTAATCCAATAGTTGCGGATACAGATAGTGATGGGGTTTTGGACGGAAAAGAAATAGAAAACAAAAGTAGTCCACTCAAAGCGGATTCTGATGGTGATGGGGTGCTTGATAAAGACGATGCTTTTCCTATGGATTCTGCTGAATTTAGGGATACCGATGGTGACGGAATTGCTGACAACAAAGACCAGGATGACGATAATGACGGCTTGACAGATGAGGAAGAATTGGGGTACCATACGGACCCATTGAAGGCCGATAGCGATGGGGACTCTGTGAGTGATCACGAAGAGATTCGGAAAGGCAGTGACCCACTCAAAGCCGAGACTTCTTGGCTACAGTTATTCAAAAAAAATGCTTCCGAAGAAAATTCTCATACAGATCAGATGCCAGATTGGGTTTCGAGTTCTCCTTGGAAAAATGTTGTCCAATTTGCTGCACTGACGTCTTTTCTGTTCTTTGTTTTTTTTGCAATAAAATATCGTTTTAAAAAGAAAGCAATTCAAAAAAATAAAAATTATGATATTCTCAAAGATGACCAATAAAATAGTATATATTGCCTTTGTGTTGAGCCTGGCTTGTTTTTGGGCACCTGTGGCACATGCTGATGTTTTGGATTCTGATCATGATGGTTTGACCGATACAGAAGAGACAACCCTCTATGCAACGGATCCAAATAATGCAGATACTGACGGCGATAGTTTTCTCGATGGTCGCGAAGTAGATAGTGGTTATTCTCCACATTTTGGAAATGGAGCACGTCTTGGGCAAACAGATTTTGATGCAGATGGTTTGAATGATGCGCTGGAAATTCATTTTCACAGTAATCTTGGTTCAAAAGATACTGATGGCGATGGTCACCTTGATTTGGATGAAGTTCTTTTTGGATACGATCCAAGTTCTGCGGCAACGGATATACGACTTTCTCGTGCTGTCATCGTAGATCGCAGTACCCAAAGACTTTCTTATCAAGTAAGTGGTATAGAAATGAAAAATTTTCCGGTTTCAACAGGAAATCCTTTTACTCCAACACCCGAAGGAGAATTTTCTGTACAAAGAAAACGAGAGTATGTCGATTATATTGGAGTTGGCTATAGCTATCCTCATACTCGCTGGAATTTACAATTTTTGCCACACTATTATTTGCACACGGCCTATTGGCATAATGATTTTGGTGTTCGTACTCGTTCGCATGGTTGTGTGAATATGCGTGAGGCAGATGCAGGATTTTTATTCAAATACTTGGATGTTGGGGTTCCGGTCACTGTTACGGGAACAACTCCAATTCATCTTTATGTAGCATCAAAATAATGAATCTTTATGAATACTACTCCCTCAATGGACAATATTATTTCTTTGTGTAAGCGTCGTGGTTTTGTATTTCCAGGAAGTGAAATTTATGGTGGTTTGGCTAATTCTTGGGACTACGGTCCACTTGGTGCCCAACTCAAAAAAAATATCAAAGACTTTTGGTGGAAGACTTTTGTACAAACTCGTGATGACATGGTTCCTTTTGATGGAGCAATTTTGATGAATCCACGTGTTTGGGAAGCTTCTGGACATGTGGCAACTTTTCATGATCCACTCGTAGAAGACGTTGTGACACACAAACGCTATCGTGCTGATCATTTGCTTGAAGATGCGGGTGTGAATCCTACTGGAATGACTATTGAACAAATGGGACAGGCTATTGTAGAAAAAAAATTAAAAAGTCCAGAAGGAAATGAACTGTCTGCACCTCGTCAGTTTAATATGATGTTTCAAACCACTATTGGTCCTGTACAAACAGACAGTGACAATATTGTATATTTGCGTCCAGAAACAGCGCAGGCTATGTTTGTAAATTTCAAACAAGTAGCCATGACGACACGAAAACGTCTTCCTTTTGGTATTGCTCAGATTGGAAAGGCTTTTCGAAACGAGATTACTCCTGGAAATTTTATTTTCCGAACTTTGGAATTTGAACAAATGGAAATTGAGTACTTTCTCGAAGAAAAAGATTGGCAAGAAGTGTTTGAACAATGGACAAAAGATATTGAAAATTTTGCCCTCGGTCTTGGTATTGATACCGCAAAAATTCATCATTTTGAAGTGCCCGCAGAGGATCGTGCCCACTATTCCAAACGGACGATTGATTTCATGTTTGATTTTCCTTTTGGTCAAAAGGAATTATGGGGAATGGCTTACCGTACCGATTATGATTTGAATGCCCACCAAACACATTCCAAACAATCACTTGAATATACTGATCCAGATGATAATAAACGCAAATTTACTCCGCACGTGATAGAACCTTCTTTTGGAGTTGATCGTACATTTTTGGCACTTTTGGCCAGTGTCTACAAAGAAGAAGTCGTTGCCGAAGGGGATACTCGTATTGTGCTTCAATTTTTGCCACATATGGCTCCATACCAGGTAGCGGTGCTTCCTCTTATGAAAAAAGATGGTATGAGTGAACGTGCCAAAGAAATTTATCGTGATTTGCTCAAAGATTTTCGTGTAGAATATGACGAAGCAGGAAGTCTTGGAAAACGCTATCGTCGTGAAGATGAAATTGGTACTCCATACTGTGTGACCATTGATTACGAAACCTTTGAAGATAATGCAGTGACCGTTCGTGATCGTGATACTATGCAGCAAGAACGTGTTGCTGTTGCGGAACTCAAAAATTATTTAGCACAAAAAATGACTTTCTAAGTATGTTTGAAAAATATCAGCTCAAAAATAAAATGAAGGTGCTTTTGGTGCCACAGACAGATACTCGCAGTGCCACATTTATGGTGATGTATCCTGTTGGATCTCGTTATGAATCAGAATCCTTGCGTGGGGCTTCACATTTTGTGGAACATCTCATGTTCAAAGGAACACACAAACGCAAAAGTACACTTATTTTGACTCGTGAGATTGATCGCCTTGGTGCAGAGTATAATGCTTTTACAGGCAAAGAATATACGGCATACTATATCAAAGTCGATGCGGAGTATTCTCGTATTGCGCTTGATATTCTTTCGGACATGCTCAACAATTCAAAATTTGATCCAAAAGAAATGGAACGTGAAAAAAATGTGATTGTTGAAGAACTTCGCATGTATCGTGACAATCCACTCATGAATATCGATAATTTGTTTGAGGAGCTCATGTTTCAAGGTTCTACATTGGGAAGAGATATTGGAGGAACAGACAAACACGTGCTCAATTTTGATCGTGATGAAGTCATGGCCTATCACGATAAATATTATACTCCAAGAAACGCAACATTGGTGGTCGCAGGGAAAATTGATGAGAGTGTAAAACGTTCTATTGAACAGTATTTTGATGCTTATGAAAGTGGTGGTACTCTCAAACAAAATTTCAAGCCAAGTAGTTTTGGACCAAGTGCTCACAAAGATCGTTTGATTATCCAAGAAAAAGTAACGGATCAGGTACAGATGATGTTGGGTTGGCCTGCCTTTGCTCGGGGTGATAATCGCAATTATGCACTTGGAATACTCAATACTATTTTGGGAGGATCTATGTGTTCACGTTTGTTTATTCAGGTGCGCGAACGTCATGGTTTGGCATATAGTGTGCGCAGTGGAAACGAAACTTTCTCAGATGCAGGATACAGCTTTGTGCGCGTTGGACTTGATCCAAAAAATCTTAATAAGGCAATTGCCCTTATTAAATCCGAGATCATGAAAATGCTTGCAAAAGGTGTGACCGACAAAGAACTTCGTGAC
Source organism: uncultured Gammaproteobacteria bacterium (assembly GCA_964595805.1). Taxonomy (GTDB): domain Bacteria; phylum Patescibacteriota; class Patescibacteriia; order Magasanikbacterales; family UBA922; genus CAYTKU01. Next base: position 2,653 of record CAZQRI010000009.1, on the reverse strand, counting down.
GCCAAAACACATATTCGTGGATCGCTTACTTTATCACTTGAAGATTCCGAAACACAGGCCAATTGGTTTGCTCGCAAAGCCGTTCTCTACGATGAAATTAGTACCCCAGAAGAAGAACTCCAAAAGTTAGAATCTGTGACAAAAGAAGATATTCAAAAAGTTGCAAAATTGATTTTTGATTGGAATAAAACACGCGTCGCTATTATCGGACCAGTGAAGAAAGACCAAGTGCTGTTTTAGTGAGATTAATGTGTCGTCGCACTATACGTTGCGACATAAGTGTTCCCTTCTATGAAATACATCTTTGGAAACTGGAAAATGTACTTGAATATTGAGGATTCTTTGGCCTTGGCCAAGGATATCAGTATCATGAAATTTTCTGAGGCAAAAGTATGTATATTCCCAAGTTCTCTGGTGTTTCGTTCTGTAGGAGATATTTTTTCTCAGAATGAAAATATACAGTTTGGGGCCCAAAATGTTGCCTGGACCCCTCAGGGAGCCTATACGGGGGCTCTCTCGGCAGAATTGTACAAGCAGTGTCGTGCCAATTATGCCCTTGTGGGACATAGTGAACGAAGGTATATTTTTGGAGAGACAAATAGTGATGTTCGCAAAAAAGTAGAGGCTTGCTTGTCAGCTCACATTACTCCTATTGTGTGTATTGGAGAAACCCGTGAAGACAAAGAATCAAATACTCGAAGTATCCGTTTGAAAGAACAAATACAAGCTGTATTTGAAAATCTTGAATGCAAAGATGACCAAGCTATGTTTATTGCCTACGAACCGGTGTGGGCTATTTCTCGTGGCGCTTCAGCAGATCCTTGTCTTCCTGCGGATGTAGAAGATGTGCATGCTTTTATTGCAACAGAAATAAAACAATATACAGAAAAAACAGTTCCAATTTTGTATGGTGGAAGCGTCAATGTTGAAAATATTTCTTCATATCTTGATCTTCCCAATGTTGATGGTGTACTGGTAGGGAATGCATCTACCAAAAAAGAATTTTGGCAATTTGTATCAACTTTATAATCTATGTACGCTATTTTTCCTCTCCTTCTTATTTTTTGCTCTTTTGCAGCAATTATCTTTTTGATTGTAAAAAAATTTCCACAGCTCACACTCCTTGATGTGGAAAGTATTCCAGAGGTGAAAGAAGAAAAGAAAAAAGATGAATTTTTGAAAAAACGTGCGGAAAAGAAAACTCAAGAGCAAAAAGAAAAGAAAAAAATAAAATGGCAGCCACTCTTGGATTTTTCAGAACACCTTCAATCTGGGTTTCGTAGTTTTGTAGGAACTATTGAGAAAAAAGTGTTTCATATTAATTTTGCAAAAAACCGTGAAAAAAAATTGGAAGAGGGAATTAGTCCAGAACAAGAAATTGCTCTTCTTTTGCATGAGGCAGAAAATGCTCGTCATGCAGAAAATCTTGATCAGGCAGAAAAAAAATATATTGAAATTATTCGCTTGAATCCAAAACATATTGATGCCTATCGTGGTCTTGCCGAAGTGTATATGGGTCTTGGGCAAAAAAAGGAAGCCGAGGAAACCTATAAATTTTTGCATCATTTGATTCCAAATGATGATATGGTGTGTATAAGTCTGGCACAGCTGGCCGAAGAAGAGGGAAAAACAACGCTGGCGATTCAATATTATGAAAAATCTTTGCTCTTGAATGACTCGATTGCAAGCCGTTTTGCCCACTTAGCGGGCCTTTTGGAAAGCGAAAAACAATACCCTGCAGCCCTTGAGGCCATGGAGCAATCTGTGGAGCTAGAACCCCAAAATCCAAAATATCTTGACAATCTTATAGAACTTGCTATAATTGTGAGCGATAAAGAACTTGCCGAAGAGACCTACCAAAAGCTTCGTCTGGTAAACCCAGACAATCACAAGCTTCCACTCTTCAAAGACAAGATTCAAGCCCTAGGATAGGGGAAAATATCCACTATGCCGAGATAGCTCAGTGGTAGAGCAGCTGTTTTGTAAACAGCGGGTCGCAGGTTCAAATCCTGTTCTCGGCTCCAAGCGATTTACTAATTCAAGGAGTTTACTGAAGCTCTTGGATATGGTAAAATGAGAGTAATATGATTACTCTTCAAAAAGAACAATTACCTCAAATTTTAGATCTTTACAATCAAGGTCAGAGTGTTCGTGAAATTGCTGAAAAATTTGAAGTTTCAATTGATGCGATGTTTTATTTTTTTCGGAAATATAAAATAGTAAGACGAAATGCCTCTGATAGAAATAAAGCTTTCTTTGAAAGAAAACGATTAAGTTTTTGTATAAAAGAAAAACTTTCTTTGGAAGAAGAAAAATTAAAAATTGCGGGGATAATGTTGTATTGGGGAGAAGGTTCCCAGTGGTCAGGAGAGAAGATTGTTGATTTTGTAAATAGTAAACCCGAGATGATAAAAATATTTCTTTGCTTTTTGCGAGATGTCTGTGGAATTGATGAAAGTAAACTTCGTATTTATTTGTATGCTTACCAAGATCAAGATCTTAAAAAGATAATGAATTTTTGGTCAAAGTTAACTGGAATACCATTAAAAAATTTTTCTAAGCCTTATATTCGAAAAGATTTTAAGGTTGAGAAGAGTGGAAAAATGGAATATGGACTTGTTCATATTCGATACTATGATAAAAAGCTATTGCT
>CAZQRI010000008.1:13817-15049 GCA_964595805.1 uncultured Gammaproteobacteria bacterium | reverse complement strand
GGCACCGGTTGCACGAAGATTGGTCCAATCAGTTCCAACTCCACCAGACCATTTCGAAAGTTGAGCATTATCACCAAATACTTTAAAAATATGATCAAGTGAATCTTCCACGGTATTGAGATAACAAGCACTCATTTGTGGATGCTGTGTTCCCGAATGAAAAAGTGTTGGCGTTGAAGGAGTATAACGAAGAGTCGAAATAACTTCATAAAATTCTACCGCACGACTGTGACGTTCCTCTTCTTTTTCCGCAAGAGCAAATCCCATGGCCACACGCATCCAAAAAAATTGTGGCCCTTCATAAATTTCTTTTGTCACCGGATTACTCGTAAAATAACGATCATTGAGCGTTTGCATAGCCATAAAATCAAGCAAACCATCACGCTCAAAATTCATCTTACTTGCCAAAAAGCTCAAATCATAGGTCAACATTTTTGGATCAAGACGCCCTGCAGCAACTGCTTTTCGAATACATTCTGGAAACACTTCACGGAGCTGATCATCAAGATGTGAAAAATTCACTTTATCCGCGCCAATAATATCTTTATACAATTTCCACAAAATCAAACGAGCTGCAACTTTTGAATAGGCAGGATCCTGTTCAATCCAACTTCGTACCACCATGATAAGACTTTTGGTAATATTTTTTGTTTCAATATCTTCATGAAGCTCAAGACGACACTGTTCTGCAAGAGCATCAGTATTGATTTCTTTTTCATAGCCCTTTGCCGCATACGCAATAAATCTTTTCAATTTCTGGATATCAAAACGCTGCTTGCTTCCGTCACGTTTTGTCACAAAAATTCCACCCTCCTCAATTTTTTTCAAAACTTCAATCTTTTTTTCTTCACGTACCTTACTGTGTTCGTAACGATAGATAATATAGGTCTTTGCAACATCAAATAATCCTTTTTCCATCAAAACATTTTCAACCATGTTTTGTACATCCTCTACTCCAGGTGTACGATCTTCAAATTTATCTTCAAGATACTTAACCACCAATTCTGTAATTTCTGACAGTTGTACTTCGGCAACAGATCCATGGACACTCACAAATGCTTTTTGAATCGCGTTATAAATTTTTTCTGTACTAAAAGAGACGATTTCTCCGCTGCGTTTTTTGATTTCTCGAGTTCCTTGAGCGCCGATGCCAAAGTCGCCTGCACTCGCGTTCGTTCGGCAACTTCCAGCCGCAACTCTTCCACCGTGCGCTCGAGTTCCCGTTGCTGTTC
>CAZQRI010000008.1:0-13807 GCA_964595805.1 uncultured Gammaproteobacteria bacterium | reverse complement strand
TTCTCCGCTGCGTTTTTTGATTTGAATGATGCTCGAAACAGGTGCCATAGAAGAATATCTTTAAAAAATGAAATTATACAGATACTACTATATATTGTGGTATCTACAATACTAAACCACAATATGTAGTATTTTGAATTAAGTATTTCCAATTATAACACATTTGAAACTGCTTCCAAAATGAACTTCAAAAAAAGTTTTTTTTCGCTCAAAACAGACGATTTTTAAGGTCTCAAAAAATCTTATACGAAGCTTATCCACAATCAATTGTTTATAAATATTTTTCATGATACCATTAGGAAACTATGGAAGAAGAGTTTTTGGAAGAAAACGAAGAAAATCGGCTCCTTGAAGCCTACGAAAATCCTGAAGAGGCTGTTTTTGATGTTGGACTCCGCCCCCAAACGCTTTCTGAATTCATTGGCCAAGATCACATCAAAGAACCTCTTGCCATTTCTATGGAAGCTGCCAAGGGGCGAGAAGAAGCCCTCGAGCACATTTTACTCTATGGAAATCCAGGACTTGGAAAAACCACACTCGCAAGCATTATTGCTCGTGAGATGAATGCCAATATCAAAGTAACTGCAGGACCAGCGCTTGAACGCGTAGGAGACCTTGCGGCTATCCTTTCCAACCTCGGCCCTGGGGATGTCTTGTTTATCGACGAAATCCACCGCATGAACCATACAATCGAAGAAGTACTCTACACAGCGATGGAAGACTTTGCTATTGATATTATTATCGGAAAAGGCCCCGGAGCGAGAACACTGCGTATGCCCCTTGAAAAATTTACCCTCATTGGAGCAACGACCAAGATGAATCTCCTTTCAAGTCCCTTCCGAGATCGTTTTGGGCACATGTACCACCTTTCCTTTTACGAACACAGTGATATTGAAAAAATTTTAAAACGCAGTGCAGATGTCTTGAAGGCTCATATGGACGATGATGCTGCCAAACTTATTGCAACAAGAGCCCGTCGCACACCCCGAGTTGCCAACCGTTTACTCAAACGTCTGCGTGACTATGCGCAAATCCGTAATTCTGGTATAATTAGCTTAGGTTCAGCCAACGAAGCCCTTTCTATGCTTCGAGTTGACCACGAAGGACTCGATGAAGTCGACCACAAAATTTTACATACCATTATCGAAAAATTTTCTGGCGGTCCAGTCGGCCTCAGCACCCTTGCTGCTGCCATAGCAGAAGAAATGGATACTCTCGAAAGCATCTACGAACCCTACCTTCTCCAAATAGGCATGATAGAACGTACACCCCGTGGAAGAAAAGCCACAAGACTTGCCTACGAACACCTTGGTCTAAAAGCACCAGCCAATCAACAAACTCTTGTCTAAAATTTTTTATGACCCTCACACTTAATCTTCCTCTCATCATCTATTTTATTTTTCTTGCTGTTTACCTTCTTTTTATTTTTATAAATCTCTATCATATTATTGCAAGTGCTTCTTTGACTACCGCAAGTTTTGCATTTACCTTCTTTATTTTAGCAAGCACGGTCATTGTATTTTACTGTACAGCGACACTCCTCACGAATACAGATTGGACCACAACACTTTTTTCCAATACAAATACTGGATTTACGACTATTCCTTTTTAATTTTGTATGCACCTCTCCACCCTTATCAAACAAAAAGATTACGAAAAAGTAGTCCACGTCCTACGTCGAGATCCTATTACTTTTGTACCACAGATATTTTTGTTTTTGATACTCTCTCTTATTCCCATTATTGGTTATTTTTTTCTCAACAATTACTTCCCAGAAGTATTACTCGGGCCCATATCATTTCCCCTCTTAGTACTCTTTGCAAGTATTTTTTACCTTAGTATTTCCCTGTTCCTCTATACAGAATTTACCCTCTTTTACCTTGATATTTCTATTGTTACCAATGATAGAATCGTCGAAATGGAGCAACTTGGACTTTTCTCTCGAACCATATCAGAACTTGAACTCTTTCGTATCCAAGATGTTACGAGTGAAGTTGGAGGATTCTTTCCATCGTTATTTCACTACGGAAATGTTCTTGTAAAAACAGCATCCGAAAATAGCCATATTATATTTTATAATATTCGAAATCCAGAAAAAATTCGTGAAGAACTAATCAAACTGTCACACGAAGATCGTAAATACCACATGGGTGCCAGCGCTCTTGAAGAACACTAATATGTTCAACTGGTTTTGGGAACTTTCTCTTCTGGCCCAAATTTTTAGTATCTATTTTGTTCTTATCAATATTATTACATTCTTTGCTTACGCTTTTGATAAAATGAAATCCCGTGGTGAAGGACGACGAACTCCAGAAAAAACGCTTTGGTTCCTAACACTTCTTGGTGGATCTCCTGCAGCACTTCTCGCCATGCACTATTTTCGACACAAAACACGAAAACTTTCTTTCCAAGCAGTCATTGTCTTAATACTCTGTATACAAATAAGCGTCATTTTATTCTTGTATAATCTTTTACAAACAAAAAACAACCCATTATACTAAATTGTACCATCAAATTTTGCTTTCCTGTCAAGCATTATGAAAAATAAAATACTCCATCTCGGAAAAAAATTATCTTCAAAAGAACTTGAATTCCTTTCTGTTTTTTCGACCTCTTGTCGTCAAAGTATTATTGAAATGACTTGCAATGCCAAAAGTGGCCACCCTGGTGGATCACTCAGTAGCATTGATTACCTTAGCCTTCTCTATACCCAGATCATTATCCACACAAACAATCCCATTATTATCTCCAATGGACATATTTCTCCTGCTCTCTATGCAGTCCTCGCCGAACTCGGTGCTATTGAAAAAAAAGACCTCCTCAAAAATTTCCGCCGATCGGACTCCATATTTGAAGGCCACGTTGCCCGAACAGTTCCTGCTGTGTGGTATGGTACAGGACCACTTGGAATTGGAACTTCGGTAGCCAGTGGACTTGCCCTTGCCCAAAAAATTCAAAACCAAAACCAAAAAGTTTTTGTGACGCTCGGAGATGGAGAAAGCGAAGAAGGACAAGTTTACGAAATGATGAACTTTGCCACAAAATATAAACTCAATAACCTTATTGCCCTTGTAGATCTGAACCAAGTACAACTTTCTGACAGTGTGGAAAAAGTCATGCCACATGATCTTCATAATATTTTTACTGCCTGCGGCTGGGAAGTAATCAGGGTTGATGGACATAATTTCCAAAAAATTTCTGAAGGACTTACGAAAGCATACAAGAGTAATACAAAACCTGTTGTTCTTCTCCTCAAAACAATTATGGGGCGTGGAGTCAGCTTTATGGAAAGTACAGGTCGCCAACACAAAGCAACCTGGCACGGAACTCCCCCCACAAAAGAACAGGCAGCCAAAGCACTCCAAGAGCTCAAACTTACAAAAAAACAAGAAGAGATGTTATTGGCATTTCGGAAACAAAACACATGGAAAGCAAATACAGCAAAAGAAATAAAACCCCTCACAAAAATGAAGGTTACTATTGGAAAAGCAAAAATATATCGGGCAAATGAATCCCTTGACTGCCGAAGCGCCTATGGCAATGCACTCCTTGACCTTGGAAAACTCAACAAAAATATTGTTGCCCTCACTGCTGACCTTTCTGAGTCTGTGAAAACAAATTTATTCAAAGAAAAATTTCCAACCCGACATATTGAATGTGGTATTGCCGAACAACACATGGTCTCCTGTGCCGGAGGTCTTTCTCTTGCTGGACTTATCCCCTTTGCTTCGACCTATGGAGTATTTATGACAAGCCGAGCCAAAGATCAAGCCCGCGTGAATGATATCAACGAAACAAATGTCAAAATGATTGCCACACACTGTGGACTTTCTGTTGGCGAAGATGGCCCCACACACCAGGCCATTGACGATGTTGGCTCTTTTCTAGGGCTCCACAACACCATGATTATTGAGCCAAGCGATCCAAACCAAACAGATCATATTATCCGCTATGTTGCGAGCCACTACGGTAATTTTTATGTACGTATGGGGCGTCATAAAGTTCCAGTACTCACCAAAGCCGATGGCAGTCCATTTTTTGATGCAAAATACAAATACGAATATGGACGCTGCGATATTTTACGTCCCGGGACTGACCTCACACTCTGCGCCTCTGGCAGTATGGTAAGTATTGCTTTGCGAGCTCTCACCGAACTCAAATATACCCATAAAAAACTTTCTATAGAACTTATCATTATCAATTCTCCAAAAACCTTTGATACAACCGTTATTGATTCCATTCAAAAAACAAAAAAAGTATTGACGCTCGAAGATCACAATACACAGAGTGGATTTGGGTCACAACTCGCGCGACATCTCATGACAAAAAACATCCCTGTAGAAAAATTTGTGATGATGGGCGCAGATGAATACCAAAAATCTGGAAGCGTTGAAGCCCTCTACGAATCTGCAAAAATTTCTTCAAAATTTGTACAAGAAAAAATCCTACAGATCATGCAGGATAAAAAAAAATCGACTCGAATGTTTTCTTTTTTCTAAATTAATTGGTAACAATATATTGATACCATTTCCCATCTTTGTAAATAATTCCTGTAACACCTAAATCAACATCCGCTGCACTTCTATCAAATCTACTACTATTATTTTTTATTCTACTACAATAAAATTATTTTCCAAGAAGTCTATCCCAAAAAGATTTTTTTACTGGTGCTACCTTTTCGCCAGCTAACTTAGGGACAATCATTGTTGGGGCTTCTTTCATATTCAAAGCGATTCGAGCCCCCGCAGCGTCAACTGAAGCGTCTGCTGAGTTTGATAATACTTTTCCGGTGACCAAAAAATGACGTTGCAATTCTGTTAAACTCAATCCACCCATTTTTAAAATAATCTCTCTTTCTTCTTGAGTAAGTGGAGTCCCAACATCAAGAAGTGTTGTCCCACTATTTTGCATTGCTGATATTTCTATATCTAAACGATTGATCAAACCCTCAAGACGTACCTTCTCATTTTTTCTTTGGGTTTCTTTCTTTGCAAGAAGTTCTTCACTATTTTCTAACATAGAATTTACCCCATCTAAATCCTCGGCAGGAACTCCATCAATATTTTCTCTTAAAAAATTCATTTCTGACTGAGATAAAATCTTACTTGGATCATTTTTCATTAAATTCATTTTTTTGATCAAAGAAGTTATTCTATTTCTTAAAAAAGATTCAAGGTCATACAAATATTTTTGTACGCTCGCTTTTTCTTCAGGATCGTCAATATGCTCAGCAAGAAACTTTGCTTCCTGTATTTTACTCCAAGAAGGCACAGACAAATCCCCACGAGCTTTCGCTTCTAAGATACTATCAAGTACGTTCTCTTGTTGTTCTCCATTTTGCAATTCTACTTCTACCATATAAATAATATTAAGAAAATAATTGAATTTCTTCTTCCAAAATGGCATCCAAATTCCCAATGCCATTTTTTATATATTCAAATTTTTTAAGAGAAAGTTCCCAAAAAACAGAAATCTTTTCTGGATATTTCTGAAACAATTGAAATAAAATTACTTGTTCTTGCCCCGATAACTTTTTGATAGCACGCAATAAACGTTCTTGAATATCTTGTTCCAACCCAGAATTTTCAATAAGCGTCCTAAATTGTCTTTCCAAAATCTCTTCCATAAAAAACTATTTCAAAGAAAATCTCCTTTAATAGTAAAAAGTGCATAGGCTCCAACATCGGCAGCATCCACACTGGTGCGAAGGTCTATAGTATCGGAAAGCGAATGTTCAAGAGCAAGACCAGGGGTACTCAATTTTTTTATCTTTGGAGTAAGAGACGCTATTTTATCTTCTGGAGTATTTGTGGGAACATCCTCCAAACTACTTAGCTTCGAGACAACAGACTCAAAAGGACTTGGCTGACCAGATTCTGTCGCCAAAGTATTCACTGTTTTTTGTAGAGACAAATCATCCGCTCTTGCCTCACGAGAAAAAGCTCCTTCTACCAAAACAGTGGATAGAGCGGCGAGGCCAATCACTTTAAACCAATCCTTACCTCTTGAAGTAACACGTCTTAAATACTCATTTTCTCTTTTTTTGACAGCATCTTTACGAGTCTCCGGCCCCTGAATCTTTTCTCTTTGTTCCAAAGACAAAAACATACTTTCATAATTAACTCTCTTAGAGACAGAATATCACAAAATAATGTAAAAAACAAAAAAGTCCTGACCGAAATCAGAACTTTTCTCTTTTCAAAGATGATTTATTTTTCATTCACACGTCCACCGTATTCCCCTGTTTCAGTATTCACCAAAATTTCTTCACCTTCTTTGATAAAAATTGGTGCTGCGATACGAAGATCATTTTCAAGTACAATTTCTTTTGTAACATTTCCACTTGAAGAATCTCCACGTACTGCTGGAGGTGCTTCTTTTACTGTATATTGAACTTTGATGGGAAGTTGCATTGCAACCGCATTGCCTTCATACATTGCCAGTACCACTTCAAGTCCTTCTTTAAGGTATTTTGCATCTTCCCCAACAGTATCAGCATTTACATCAATGGTTTCGTAAGTATCTTTATTCATAAAAGAATAAAAAACACCATTATTATATAAGTATTGTACATTTTGGTAATTTACTTGTACCACATCAACACTTTCACCACTTTTATAGGTATTTTCAGTTCCTTTTCCATTTGAAATACTCTTCATTTTTGTTTTTGTAAAGGCAGAACCCTTTCCAGGATTGACAAATTGACAAAAAGTTACCACGTACAAGTCATTGTTATGGCGAATGATAGCGCCTTTTTTGATATCAGTAGTATCTCCCATAAAATTTAGTTAAATAGCTTAGACGCCGGTAATACTAGCACAGAATCGATATTTTGGCAACCCGTAAAAAGTTGCACCAGTCGATCCACCCCCAGGGCAATCCCCCCAGAGGACGACATTTTCCCCACAGCTTCAATAAATTCCATATCGATGGCAAATATATCTTTCCCAAGTTCTTGACGTTTTTGATACTCTTCTTGAAAACGTTTGAGCTGTTCCTGTGCATCAGTAAGCTCTCCAAAGGCATTTGCGATCTCAAGTCCTCCTATATATACCTCAAAACGTTCCGCATAGCCAAGGTCTGTATCCGACATTTTTGCCAAGGCCGCCATTTGTTTCGGATAATGATGAATAATCACAGTCTCGAGTTTTGGCTCTATTTCATTTAAAAATATTCGATAAAATAAATCTTCATAGGCTTCATTTTTTTCTGGTACAAATCCCCTTTCCACACAAAGTTCATACATCTTTTCTTGTGTAAGATATTCATCGAGATTCACTCCAATATATCTATGCCACACATCACGCATGTGCATTCGTTCAAAAGAAAACCTTTTTTCAGATTGTAAGTTCTCCGAAATAAAAGCAAATAATGTTTCTACATCATCCATAATCGCCCAAAAATCCGAATGCCCACGATACCATTCAATCATGCTAAACTCTGGATTATGCGTACCTCCAAAACTTTCATAATCACGAAATGTTTTGCAGAGAGAAAATATTTTTTCATACCCAGCTGCCAGCATTTTTTTCATTGTATATTCAGGAGAAGTATGCAAAAATCCCACGAATTCCTTTCCTGTTTCATCATGCATTGCCAATTTCATTGGTGATAGATAGGGTTCCTGTCCAGGCAAACGCAATAACAAAGGCGTCTCTACTTCCACAAAATTTTCACTCCAAAAATATTCACGAATCAAACGCAAAATTTGCCAACGCAGATCCAAAAACTTTTTATTTATTTGTATATGTTCAATATGCTCCATACAATAATTTTCAATGATAAAAACTTCTTTTTCTCCAAAAAGCTTCTTACGGCGAAAAATCCCAAATACAATAATTACACATATTCAAAGTGAGTATATTTTGAATTGCGATCAAAGTCAACCAGAGATCTTGACTTTTTCAGATTTTTTATTTAGTATCCTTCGACAAGGAGATCCCCCATGAAGCAGAAGAATAAAAGAAGAGTACCAAAGCGTTTCCGCCGGACGTCCCTCGGGCGAAGCCTCCGCCAAGATATGGACATGTTCATCCTGGTCGGATTTATCGCTTTCATCATCTGGCATTTTCACTAACTCATAGGGGGGCGCGTAGATAAAGCCCTACGCAAACCCAAAAAAACAAAAACTAGCAGCACTAACTGTTAGTTTTTATTTTTTATCTTTATATTTTTTAATCCCAAAAATAATAAGACAACTACCAAGAATTTTAAAATATAATGACTTTCTCCATTTAAAAAATCTCTTGTCAAAGGTGTTATCTTTCCTACCAATAAGTGCACAAGTATTCCAAGAGGAAGCGTCAAATAAAGCCAATTTTCTTTCGGTATGATTATTTTCCACTTCAAAAAAAGTTTTGAAAGTAGTGGTGATAGCAAATAGATTCCAAACAAGGCAACGACAAAATCAAAGATCGCATAATTCAATATACGAAATGATCTTAAAAAATCAATACTCATCATAAAAAAAATATGTTTTGTTTCAGTATAGCAGAGAAACAAAACACAGGTCAAAAAAGCAAGCTTTTTTATTTTTTAAATCAATGAAATAATCGCCATAGATACCAGGGTTACCGCAACAGCAAACACAGTATTCATTGCAATATGGATCATCTTGAGATTCATAAATGTATGTATTAAGATTTACAAGTGTATAACGCCAGAATCAACAAAATATTACAGTCTACAAATAAACACAGAATCTCCCAATAAAAAAATACCCCTTTCGGGATATTTTTTTTATAATTTCTGCCTCCGAACTCCTTCCACTGTCTTCAAAACTTTGAATCCAATGAACTTTTCCGGAGGCAGGCTTGGCGTGACCAAGCAGTGTGGTGGCCAAGACGCTCAGACCATGGCGGCAATGGCCAGGACGAAGCGAAGCGCCTCGCCCTTGCTGTGGCTCCGCCCGGGGAATTCTCGCCGGACAAAGGCCGATGCTTTGCGGACCAGCTCCTCGCTGATCCCATACTCCGCCAGGACAGCAATGTCCTGGAGAAGCTCAGCGAAGCCCCCCAGTGGTTCCGGGCTGGGGACGATCGCCGCCTCACCGGCAATCTGATAGATCTCCCGCAAATTCGGGTGGACCATCAGGTGCAGCTCCGCAGCGGGAAGACCGAGGACCTCTGCGACCTTCATCAAGATCCCATCACTCGGCCGACGCTGTCCCTTCTCCAGGTAGACGATGTAGTTCGACTGCACGCCGATCTTCTTGGCGACCTGTGCCTGGGTCAGGCCCAGTGCCTTCCTCCGCCGAAGGATGGCCTCGCCGAAGCCATTTTCTTTCTGTGTCGACAACTTGTCTTTCCTTTCCAGCTCTTCCATTAGAGCGGGCCTATCCTTCCACACTTTTTCTTTTTTGTCAATAAAAAAACCGCCTCTTCTTGGCGGTTTTTCAGTATTTTTTCTTTATTGAAGTCTCTCTTCTACAATATTCCAATCAATCGCATTCCAAAACGCTGTGATATAGTCTGCCCGCTTGAGGCCATAGTCGACCATAAATGCATGTTCAAAAACATCCATAATCAGGAGAATCTTGGAGTCAGCCAAGAGCCCCTCATCATGCTCTCCGATCCAAATAACACCAAGAGTGTCGTCTCTTTGTACCAAAGCGACCCAACCAATACCCCGAAACATGCCGACATTCTTTGTGAAATTATGTGCAAATGTTTCAAGTGATCCGAATCTTTCAAGAACTTTCTTTCCAAAGGCACTCTCTGGGTTAAAAGAAGATTTTTCTTTGGTCATATTTCCAAAGTAAAGCTCATGGAGCTTCATCCCATTGTATTCCCAAGCATAACGTCGGTGTAGTTCGGCAGATTCTTCTTTTCTTGAATCATCTCCAGCCAATCGTTCCTCTCGAATTTTATTCATTTTTTCGAGAAATATATTTGTGTTATTTACATAGCCCTGATAAAGGGTGAAGTGATTATTAAGAAGTGTATCACTAAACCCAGGCAGACCAAGAAGCGAGGAAAAATCTTTTGCAGTATACATACAATTTCAATTCAAAGATTAAATTTTTCCAACCAAATCCTCACCTGGTTTCAATGTCGAAGCTCCTGGTTTCCAATTTGCAGGGCAGACTTCCCCACCATGTTCACGAACAAAATTTGCAGCCTGAAGCTTGCGAAGAAGTTCTCCAGCACTTCGACCAATATTATTAGCATGTACTTCGTAGGCTTGAATCACTCCATCTGGATCCACGATAAAACTTCCACGCAGTGAAATTCCTTCGTGAGGGATATAGGTTCCAAGTGTTTTACACAAAATTCCTGTTGGATCGGCAAGCATTGGAAATTTTACTTTCGCAATACTTGGAGAGTTATCGTGCCATGCTTTATGAACAAACTTGGTATCAGTACTGACACTGAGCACCTCACAATTCAGTTTTTGAAATTCTGGATAAAGATCCGCCATTTCTACAAGTTCTGTAGGACAGACAAAAGTAAAATCAGCTGGATAAAAGAACAAAATAAGCCATTTTCCAGCGTAATCTACCAAATTTACTTCTTTGAATTTTCCTTCGTGATAGACGTCAAATTTCCATTCCGGAAGACGAGCATTGATAAGAGAAGGCAAAGTATTGACTCCGTGATCGTGTTGGTCATGCATATAAAAATATATTAAAAATTATAAACTTTCATCCTTTTATCCTATACGAAAACCGCTTGAAGGTCAAGCGGCTTTTCAAAAACACATTCAAAGTATTATTTCTTTGCAGAAGACTTTTGAGCAAGAGTTTTTTGTAAATCTTTTAGTAAAAGAATTTGCTTATTTTTTATTTTTTCCATTTTTTTTGCAAATACTATAAAGGCATCTGCCAAATTGTTTTTCTGTTTCTTTTTTGTAGGCATATCTATAAAATCAAGAAATAATTTTTGCAATTCTTGCAAGAAGAAGATTTTTTCTTCGAGCAGCTTCATTCAAACGTGTTGAAATAGATATATCACTTTCTCCAAAACTCCTCAGAGTTTGTACTGCACTTCGATAAGAAGTCTCAAGGTCTGTACGAAGAGATTCAAGTTGTAATTGAAATTTCTTCACTCTTTCGTGAGCCTCACTTATTTCTTTTTGTTTTGTCAATTGTAATGCTTCCATTTTTGCAGTATATTGTCCAAGCTGTTCCGAACTCATTTTTGACAAAAATCTTAGACCATTTTCATCATAATAAGAAATTGTTTGTTCACGACCAAAGATGCTACCAAATTTTATAGCTTTATTTTTTTCTAAAGCATCCGCAATACCCACTACTGTCGAATTTGCATCTACAATAAATTTTCTATTTGCAGCAATTCCACGCTCCAAGTTTGAGATAGAAGTGTCTATTTCACCCTGATCACGGCACTTTCTTTCCAGCAAAGAGACAACATTTTGTAGTTGACGCTCTTTTTCTTCATTTTTTCTTTGAAAACTGAGCAAACGATCTTGAACACTTGTATCAAAGGCCAATTTCCTTTCATTAAATTTAGCAACGACAATATTATTAAAATCTGTCAGATCTTGTCCCCGACGAAATGCCTGAGTTTGTCTATCTATTTTCTGCCCCCAAGATTTTTTTTCTTCATCAAGAACATCTCCGATAACATCAACCCTACTTTCTGAACTATAGTCATACCAACGATCAGCCCTTTGGATTAAATCTCGACAGTTTTCAGCATATATCTTCATCCGCGATTGCAAAGCACGGAGTTCCCCTTCTAAATTGTTTGCCTCATCAGAAGTACAGTTCGGGTCAGACAAACGACGCATTTTTTCAATAAAAATACGTACATTTTCATCCAAATTTTGACCTTCCAAAGATAAGGGTTCAAGCTTTGCATCAAGATCTGCAAAATCTTTTTCGATAATACTTGCGGCTTCTCCAACTTTTTTACGAATTTGTGTATCACGAGTTGGGTTTTCCAAATCTTGTGGAATTGTCAAATATTCTGTCGCTCTATAAAGTTCTGCAATAATGTTTTGAACTTCCAAAAATTGTCTTTTCTGATAGGATTCTTGCCTCTCTGGCGAAAGATTTAAAAACTCTTGATCATGAATATCAAGTCTCGTATTGCCTTCAAGACCAACAACAGGACGGTCTCCATACTTTCCAGCCGCAATATCTTCATCCGATGGAAAAAGAGGATAGCCGTTCAAAAAAATATCATCTTCTAAAATACTCACCCTATCTCGTCGTGGGCCAATTTGAAAATTAGTACTTTGAGAAATATCTCCTCTCAAAGCTTTTCCAATTCGAACACGCTCAACAATAGACTTTACTTCATCTTGAAAAAGCCTATTTCTTGTATTACGCAAATCGTAAAATTCTTTTGCAGAAGCATTTTCTTGTTTTGCCCGGACAAATCGAAAAAGTTCATCATCTGTTTTTTTATATTCTCTCCATAACTTTTCCAACGGAGAGTCCGCTCTCTCAAGATTATTCCGTGGCGTTTGTTCAAATATATGATTTTCTGATAAGGCTCTGTGGCGAGATTTCAACTCTGACAATTTTTCTGCGAAACTTTCTGACCAAAAAATAGGGGGCTTGGTTTTTCTGTCAACAGCCATAATCTCAGAAACATCTGAATAGGTCATAGCATCTACAACCCTGTCCAAGACATCTTTTGGCAAAAAAACCATTTCACGTTTTGTCACAGCAGGCCACGATTCACCATAGGGTCTTCTTCTTTTCAAAATTTCTTCAGCAATTTTATCCGAAAGCTCTTCTATCGATAAATTTCCATTTTCCACAGATCCCAATACATCATCCATTTGCAAATTTTCCAAAAGAACTTTTCGTTTTTCCGCATCACGTACTTTTAAGGCTTCAGCTTCACGTTTGGCCAAAACAGGTTCTTGTTTCAAAAGTTCCGATTCTTCTTCTTTTTTCAAGAGTAATCTTCCGGCTTCAATTTTGTCACTGCTAAATAAATTCAAATAAATGGTCGCTACTTTTTTTTCTTCCACAGAAAATCCCTCACCCTGAAGAAGGGTCTTTATACGAGATACTTTATCTGTTTTTTCAATATCATTTGCCTTGGCTATAGCCAACACTTTTGGATTATCCGCAATCCGAAATACCAATTGCATAGCTTGCAACTTCGCAGAAGGTTCCATCACTCTTGTACGATCAAGCGCAATGTCAAAAACTGTTTTTTGATATTTTGTTTCGGATGCAGACAAAAGCTTATCGAGATCTGGAGAAGAAAGTCCCAGCAAGAGACTTTCTGCTTCTTCAGGATCAATCTCTTCAATATATGAAAATAATTTTTCTACAGAAATTCCACTTCGACGAAGACCTTGTACAAATCGCAGTCTTTTTTCTTGTTCTTCTGTTTCAACACTTCGTTCCAACTCACGATTTTGAAGTAAATCCAAAATTTGTTTTCTCATCCTATCAAGTTCCTCACGAAGTAGTCTTAGTCCCTCAAGACGTTCTTTCTGCTGCGCTCTTTCATCTACGAGAAGATCTCCAAACAAAGCTTCTTCTCCCTCTGCTTCGGCAAGAATAATATCACTATTCAAACTTGAAATTTCAGTATCAATGTTCAAAATCATTTTTGAAAAACGAGATTCATATTCTTGTATAGTAGCGTCAGATACATCAGCACTCAAACGAATTTCTTCAATAAATTTTTTCAATTGAGCAGCCAAATCTCCAACTGCCCACAAATTATCAAATGCTGATTCTGGCAAAACAAGTGTTTCTCGAGTTTCTGGAGCTTCTGTTATAGAACCACGACCTATCTCATATCTTGCTTTCATAAGAAACAATATAAAAATACTTTTTTTATAGTATATCATAATTTCTATTTTCACCCAACAA
>CAZQRI010000007.1:0-15462 GCA_964595805.1 uncultured Gammaproteobacteria bacterium | reverse complement strand
CAAAAGAATATAGAGACTTACTTGAAGTAACAAGAATTTCTTTGGAAAAAGGTTTGGAACAGTGTGTTATTGGAAATACGGTTGCCGACATTGGTCGTGCTATTGAAGACTATGTTGATTCTCAAGGGAAGTATGGTATTGTACGAGATCTTGTTGGGCATGGTGTGGGTCATGCGGTGCACGAAGAACCTCATGTTGCCAATTATTATAACGAAGAACTCGAGCAGTGGGTGTTGAAAGAAAATGTGGTGCTGGCTCTTGAACCAATGATTACCCTTGGTACTTGGAGGGTAAAAACTGCTAGTGATGGTTGGAGTATACAGACAGCGGATGGAAGTATGAGTGCCCATTTTGAACATACTGTTATTATTACAAAAAAAGGTCCAGAGGTGATTACCCGAAGACCAAATGAATAAATTTTAAATTTTTTTCTGTGAAAATATTAGCCATTGACTTTGGAACAAAAACACTCGGACTGGCCATGACCGATACGGATCTTGATATTGTGTTTCCTTTTGGAAGCATGCAAAATTTTGAGCCAAAAGTATTTTTGAATATCAAAGATTTGGTGCTCAAAGAAGATTTTGAAGAAATTGTTTTTGGTCTTCCTCTTGGAATGAATAACGAAGAAACCGAAGCCACTGGCCGCGTTCGTGCCTTTGCCGAAAAACTCAAAGAACATGTAGAAGTACCTATGCATTTTGTGGACGAGCGTTTTTCAACACACGAAGCAAACAATATGGGAGGGGAGTCGAGTGTGGATGAAAAGTCTGCCATGATTATCCTCGAAACCTATCTCAGTAAAAAAGTATAAAAAAAAAGCTCCCTTCGAAAGAAGAGAGCTTTTTTTGCTGTGCCGACGGGTTCCCTCCTCGTGGCACAGATTGGCGGGACACGCAGCCGTCGGCGACCTGCGTGTGCTTGCCCCTGCCGAGTGGCGGGGCGGTGGGTGTTGAATGAACGGTCCCGCGCATCGCAGGCGCGGGGTGATGGGCCTTAGCCCTTGGGCGTCCAGGCCAGAGTCTTGCGTTCGGGGCGCTGGCCCTCCTTTTTGGCTTCGGGGGCCGTGTCGGTTTCGGGGATGAACTTCTGTTCAAACTCCCCACCAACGGCAGCGGCGTGCGCCTTGGCCTCGGCCAGTGCGGCCGTCACCTGAGCCTGAAGCTCTGGTTCAGCATCTTCAAGATGCTGTGCCGAGGCTTCGGGCTCGACTTGCACCAGTGCGGGCTGTGGTTCGTTGCTGGGCGTTGCCGGGGGCGAAGAGGCCTGGGACACTCCGAGACCTTGGTTCATCTGTGTCTTCATGCTTTCGGACTGTGCTTGCCTGTAGGCACGAGGAATCACACTGAACATCAGGATCTGTGGTACAATCAGAATCTTCTGGCGGATCTGAGCAATCCCAACATCCCAGTCGGGTTGCGGAGTGATCAGATTCGGAGGCGAACTCATATTCGCCGGGCGCGCCATCCTGAAGAAAGTTCCGTCAGCTCCGCTGGGGTGGGAAGCTAGGATTGCGGTCAGCAGAATCGGGCTATCTTGCCCGAGCCCGAGGAGCAGGCGTAGGCTGATCTTGCTGCGGACGTTGTAGAGTTCTACAATGTCCCAGGTTACTCCTGGATCTTTGATGTGTTTGCTCAGGAACTTCGCCACCTCGTGGTGGCTCGTCTGGAGATTTGCCTCCTCCTTCTTGCGGACTTCGGCCCGCTCGGTTTTGATTGCGTCATCGATCGCTTGCTTGATGCGTTCGGGCTCGCCCCGCTTCTGCAGGATTTTGCCGAAGGCGATCCCGAAGAGCAAGCCCCCCAGGAACACCAAGAAGATCGTCAGAGACATGATACACCCCTTTCACGGGTGACGTTGGTCTAGGTATAACCCTATCATTTTTAGCCAAAAAGTCAATATCCTTCATTGATAAACATATCTAAATCCGTTATACTATCTGTACTATGATTACCAAAAAGATTTCCAAAAACTCACCTTTTTTCCTCATTATTCTCGATGGCTTTGGTCTTCGTGACCACAAACTCCCTGGGAATGCGATTACTCCGAAGACGGCACCGCATATTTTTGAATATATGCGCCAATATCCGTCAACACAGCTTACGGCTCATGGCGAGGCTGTGGGACTTTTTCCAGATCAAGAGGGTAATAGTGAAGCCGGGCATTTCAATATTGGTGCTGGTCGTGTTGTAGAACAAGATCTTGTGACTATTTCAAAAGAAATTGATGACGGTAGATTTTTCAAAAATATGGCACTCAAAAAAGCCATTGAACATGCACACAAAAACAAAAGTGCGATTCATTTGATGGGGCTTTTGACCGACGGACAAAGTGCGCATGCACATCCAGAGCATCTCTATGCTATTCTCGACATGCTCAAAAAAGAAAAAACGATTCCAGTATACTTGCATCTTTTTACCGATGGTCGTGATTCTTCTCCACATTCTGCTACAGAATATATTCGAATTTTGCGAACACATATGACTGGCAATGAAAAAATTGTCAGTATCATGGGTCGCATGTATGCCATGGACCGTGCCAAAAATTGGGACCGTACAGAAAAAGCATACAATGTCCTTACGCTTGATGAAGGAATGCATAAAGCACCAAGTGCGGAAGCAGCGGTGGAACACGGATACAATCGAGGAGAAACAGATGAATATATTACTCCGACGATTATTACTGAGCATGGAAAAGCCATTGCTCAGATGAATGATCACGATGCTGTCATTTTTTTCAATTGTCGTAGTGACCGTGCACGTCAAATTACCAAGGCAATTGTGCAAAAAGATTTTGAAGAAGAAAATAGAGAAAGTTTCAAAAGAAAAAAAGTCTTGAAAGATATTTGCTTTGTAGCTCTTACAGATTTTGGTCCTGACTTGCCAGGGATTTTGACAGCATTTCCAAGTCCTGATGTGAAAAATTGTTTGGCAAAAGCGATTGGTGAAAATCGCAAGCAGCTTTTTATTTCCGAGACAGAAAAGTATGCGCATGTAACCTACTTTATGAATGGGGGATTTGCCAAAGCTATTAATGGTGAAATTCGTGAACTTGTTTCTTCTTCCGAAGAAATGTCCTATGCAGATAAACCAGAGATGAGTATTAAAAAAATATCCAAACGTATTTTCAAATATTTGGCTTCGAGTAAATTTGATTTTTATTGTGTGAATTTTCCCAATGCAGATATGTTGGGGCATACTGGTAATTTTGAAGCCGCAAAAATTGCAGTGACGGCTGTAGATCGTGCGGTGGCACGTATTGTGGAGGCAACTTTGCGTCGAGATGGGACCGTGGTGATTGTGGCAGATCATGGCAATGCCGAAGAAATGTTTGACGAAGTGACAGGAGAACATTTGACCGAACACACGACTAATCCTGTACCATTTGTTGTTGTACAAAAAGATCTCTTCAAGAAAAAGATGAAAGATACAGGAAAATTGGCAGATGTTGCTCCAACGATTCTGAAGTTGTTAAAAATAAAAAAACCGAAGGAAATGACAGGGAAGTCTTTAATTTAAATTCATAATTACTCATTGGGAGTATGAAGCGTTTGAACTTTTTGCGGGTTACGAACTCCGTAGAGTTCGTCCCTGAGCCCAGGGCCAGGAAAGCAAAAAGATTAAACGCGTATAGGTCCTGATGAGTAATTACAAATTTTTATACTATGTCTCGACCAAAACCACTCGTGCTCGCAATTTTGGATGGATTTGGAGTTGCACCTGACAGTGAAGGAAACGCAATTACTCGTGCCAATACTCCAAATTGGAATAAATTTATTCGTGAATACCCGGTAATGACCGTGCTTGCTTCTGGATCTGAGGTCGGTTTGTCATTTGGTGAAATGGGAAACAGTGAAGTGGGACATCTCAATATTGGGGCTGGACGAGTGTATTATCAAACATTTCCACTTATTAACAAAAGCATTCAGGATGGAAGTTTTTTTGAGAACACTGCCTTTGTAGAGGCTGCAGAGCATGCAAAACAGGGAGATAAACCTCTGCATTTACTGGGGCTCGTAAGTCCTGGAAATGTTCATGCTTCTCAAGATCATCTTTGGGCTTTGCTAGATTTTTGTAAGAGACAGGGATTAAGTAAAGTCTATGTTCATGTGATTTTGGATGGACGAGATACTATTTTTAATGCTGGGGTTGATTTTGTTCGACTCCTTGAAGCAAAGATGAAAGAACTTGGAGTAGGGAAAATTGCAACATTGTCGGGTCGTTATTTTGCTATGGATCGTGATAATCGTTGGGATCGTGTGCAAAAAGCCTATGTGGCTATGACTGACGGGCGGGCCGATGTATATGCCAGTGACGCTGTTGCTGCAATTGAAGCATCCTATGCCAAAAAAGTATATGACGAAGAATTTGTTCCAACCGTGATTGGATCCGAAGGCGCTCCGACTGCAAAGATTGAAAATGGAGACTCAGTTATATTTTTTAACTTTCGTCCAGATCGTGCACGTCAATTGGCCCAGGCTTTTGTGCTTCCTGGATTTACCAAGTTTGATCGTGTATACATGAAAGATTTGTTTTTTGTAACCATGGCAGAATACGAAAAAGAATTACCCGTTAAAGTTGCATTTCCACCACAATTGGTAAATAATTGTTTGGCAGAAGTAATTAGTAAAGCAGGACTCAAACAATTTCATATTGCAGAGACAGAAAAATATGCACACGTGACATTTTTTTTGAACGGTACTCGCGAAGAAGCTTTTCCGGGAGAAGATAGAAAAATTATTCCATCGCCAAAAGTGGCATCCTATGATTTGGCGCCAGAGATGTCAGCGGATGAAATTGTCAAAGAAACTGTGAAAGTAATTCAGGCAGAACAATACGATGTAATATTTTTGAATTTTGCAAATCCGGACATGGTAGGACATACCGGAAATATGGAAGCTACCGTGAAGGGTGTTGAAGCGGTTGACCGTGCTATTGGAACACTTGCTGAATATACTATGGCCAAAGGTGGTGTGCTGCTTATTACGGCAGATCATGGCAATGCTGAAGAAGTTAAAAATTTGCAAACCGGTGAAATTGATAAAGAACACAGTACGAATTCTGTGCCTTTTATGATTATTGCAGAGCAGTATCGTGGGGTTGCTGGGCCAGCAGGGGATCCTATTGATGGAGATTTATCGCTTATGCCGCCGGTTGGAATGCTTGCTGATGTTGCACCAACGATTTTGGCTATCTTGGGGATTGAACAGCCACCAGAAATGACGGGTCGTGCTTTGATTTAAAATGAAGTAAAAAAAAGAATCTTGTTTTATGCAAGATTCTTTTTTATTTCTGCCAGAATTGCTTCTTCTGCTTCTTTGAGATTTTTACCACTCATGGTAAAGGATACTCGGCGGCCATTTCCTTCTGGGTGAAATGCTCTGAGAAGATTTTGTACATCGATATGATCGGTGGTATGCAAGATTCCATGAATAGTTTTGTTTTCTTGATCTTGTGGGTGTTCGTGAAGAATCAAAATAAGTTTGGCATCTGGTGAGTTGGCAATAAGTTCATCAATAATATCATAGAGGTCATGTTCGTTTGCTCCGGTGCGGGCAAAATCTTCGCGGGTAATAGTACTTGAAGCAATACCCAGAGTACTTTCAAATTCTAGGTGGGCGAGTGCTTGACCCCAAAGTTTGAGTGCCGCAAGCGTTTTGGTACGATAGAGTTCTTGGATAATATATTCACGGTCAGCTCCCATACTGATAAGGCGACTGGCAAGAGCGAGTGTACTTGGTTTGATATCTTTTGTTTTGAAGCTGTTGGTATTGGCAATCATTCCTGTAAGAAGTGCTGTTGCAATATCTTGGTCAATATCTGTTTCAGAAATTTTTCGGAGTAATTCGGCAACAATTTCACTCGTTGAAGTAGAAGTGAGAGATACGACATTGATTTGGCCAAAGCGTTCGTTGTTTGCCTTGTAATCAATATTGAGGATGGGAAGTGCGTAAAACAGTGATGTATTCATCTCTGTAAGAGCTCCAAGAGAAGCTAAGTCTGGAGTATCAAGAGTGATGATAAGATCATAGCGAAATTCAGATTGTGCGGTTTGAATTTGGTCACGATTAATGGATCCTGTTTTTGGGGTAATAAAAATTTGAAGTTTATTATCTTTGATATCATAACTGAGTTCTTGGGCTCCGCTCTCTTTGAGATCAAGGGTAATAATAAATTTTTGAAGGTGTGGAAACTGTGCTTTGATATGTTTGGAAGAGGGGAGAAAAGAAAACTTTTTTGCCAAGACAAAACGATCGACTACAATGTCGACGTGTTTGTTTTGTTTTTGCAAAAATAAAGCCAGCGCAAGAGATGCTGCAATTGCGTCGCCACTTCCATCTTTGCGAAAAGTAATCAATATATGTTTGCTTTCCTTCAAAAGGTGTTGAATTTGTTCAAGTTCATTGAGGGCCATAAAAATTCCACCAATTAAATTTTGGCTTTGTAGAGCTAAAAATTATCTTTTTGTAAGACCTCTTTCAGGTGGATAGAGCATTCTATCAGAGTGGAGCCGTATTGTCAAGGGTGCTAAATCCTTCACTTTTGGGCTAATATGAGGCAATATTTGGGAATTTATTTTTGTGGATAAATGGTGAATAAAGATCTCTTGAAAGGAGAACGTTTGTTCTGTATACTAAAGGTAGAACATTTGTTCACTAACTTTGATTCTATGACTGAAAATTTGTATAAAAAACGAAAAGAAGAAGTTCTTCGTTTTTACAAGAGAAATCATCGATTACCAACCTATGAAGAACTTACGCAGGTATTTGACGTCAAATCCAAAAATTCCGTTCACTCCTATATTCAAAAATTTATTGAAGATGGGCTTGTGGCCAAGAGTGAGACCGGAAAATTGATTCCTACCAAGCGGCTTTATGGTTTGCGGGTGCTTGGAACAATTCAGGCTGGTTTTCCAACGACGAGCGAAGAAGAAGCCATGGCCGAGGTGATTAGTCTTGATGAGATGCTTGTGCGTAATCCTGAAACAGCCTATGTCCTGACGGTTGAAGGGGATTCTATGATTGACGCTGGTATTATGAAGGGCGATATGGTGATTGTCGATCGTTCAAAGCATCCGAAGAGTGGTGATGTGGTTGTTGCCGAGGTTGACCAGGGTTGGACGCTCAAGTTTTTTATACAAAAAGGTACCAATGCTTTTTTGCGACCTGCAAATCGTAAATATAGAGATATTTACCCACAAGAGGAGCTTCGTGTAGGCGGGGTAGTGACGAGTGTTATTCGTAAATATGCATAAAATTATCTGTGGCGGCCTCAAATTTGACAAGCATGGGGCTGCTGTGGTTATATAGGTCTATATGAAAAATTACCAGAAAACATCATATTCTGTGGTAGTCCGCCTTTTTTAGAGGTTGGTGATTTTGTCTATACATTTTCTCCGCCTCTTTCCCGAGGCGGATTTTTTTTGAAAAAGCTTGATTTTATAGAGAAATTTCGATACTATAAGGTCACTAAACTGAAACTTTTATGCCAAAAGAACTTGATAAAGCCTACGAGCCGAAAAAATTTGAAGAGGATATTTATAAGCGCTGGGAAGAGAGCGGATTTTTTAATCCAGATGTGTGCGTGGAAAAAGGCGTGACTGCGGCTGATGCGGATCCTTTTACTATAGTACTTCCACCACCAAATGTGACTGGAACTTTGCATATGGGCCATGCGGCGATGCTTGCGATTGAAGATTGTATGGTGCGTTATCACCGAATGAAAGGGGATCGTACTTTGTGGCTCCCTGGGACGGACCATGCTGCGGTTGCGACAGAGTCAAAAGTCGAAGGCATTTTGATCAAAGAAGAAGGCATGAAAAAACCAAAAGAAGAAATGGGCCGTGAGGCGTTTTTGGAGCGTGTAAAAAAATTCGCGCAGGAAAGTCATGAT
The DNA here is from genome assembly GCA_964595805.1 of uncultured Gammaproteobacteria bacterium. Classification (GTDB taxonomy): domain Bacteria; phylum Patescibacteriota; class Patescibacteriia; order Magasanikbacterales; family UBA922; genus CAYTKU01. Next base: position 7,570 of record CAZQRI010000007.1, on the reverse strand, counting down.
ACGATTGTCAACCAAAGTAAAAAAATGGGATCGTCTCTTGATTGGTCTCGTGAAGCCTACACCCTCGATGATGTTCGTAGTCGTGCCGTACGAACCGTGTTTAAAAAAATGTATGATGATGGTCTTATCTATCGCGGATACCGTGTGGTGAATTGGTCTGTGAAAGGACAATCGACCTGTAGTGATGATGAACTTGAATATATTGAGCGTCCAGCGAAACTTTATACTTTTAAATATAGTAAAGATTTTCCAATTTCTATTGCAACGACGCGTCCTGAAACAAAGCTGGGAGATAGTGCTGTTGCTGTTCATCCAGAAGGAAAATGGGCCCGATTTATCGGTCAAGAATTTGATGTGCCAAATTTTGGACAAGAAGGACATACTTTGCATATCAAGGTTATTGGAGACGAAGGTATTGATGATAGTTTTGGTACGGGTGCACTTGGTGTAACGACTGCGCATAGTCCGATTGACTTTGAAATGTACCAAAAACAAAAAGCATTGGGCAACGATATTGGCATTATTCAGGTTATTGGTGAAGATGGACGAATGACAAGCAACGCTGGGTCAGAGTATGTTGGGCTTACGGTTGAGGAAGCGCGTGCAAAAGTTGTCGCTTGGCTTGGTGAAACTGGTCTTCTTGAAAAAGAAGAAGACATTATGCAAAACGCAGGGACGAGTGATCGGTTTAAAGATGTCGTAGAGCCATTGCCAAAAACTCAGTGGTTTATTGATGTGAATAAAAAAGTTGAAACACATGACGCGAAGATTCCTGCGCTCAATGGCAACTTGAGTTTGAAAGAACGTATGCAGATTGTGGTGCGAGAAGGGAATATTGAAATTTTGCCGGAGCGTTTTGATAAAACTTATTTTCATTGGATTGATAATTTGCGTGACTGGTGTATCTCTCGCCAAATTTGGTTTGGGCATCAGATTCCGGTGTGGTATCGGGGCGAAGAAATGTATGTTGGAGTAGAAGCGCCAGAAGGCGAAGCTTGGAAACAAGACCCAGATACGCTTGATACTTGGTTTTCTTCTGGGCTTTGGACTTTTTCAACTCTTGGTTGGCCTGAAGAGACAAAGGATTTGAGAAACTTTCATCCAACATCTGTACTTGAAACAGGCTACGACATCCTTTTCTTTTGGGTGGCCCGAATGATCCTCATGACGACGTACACGCTTGGGGATGTGCCATTCAAGACAGTGTATTTGCACGGGCTTGTGCGTGATGAACAAGGCCGCAAGATGAGTAAATCTCTTGGTAATATTATTGATCCGCTCGACATGATTGAGAAGTATGGAACCGATGCAACACGCCTTTCGCTTCTGCTTGGTTCAACTCCAGGAAACGACATGAAGCTGTCTGAAGAAAAAATTGCAGGGTTTCGTAATTTTACAAACAAGCTGTGGAATATGAGTCGCTTTATGCTGCTCAATATTCTCGAGCCGAAAAAAGATATTGTAAAGCCTGAGGCAAAAACACTCTCGGACAAATGGATTTTGAGTCGCCTCAATCAAGTGATTTTTGAATCCATCAATGACCTTGAAAAATACAATCTTTCTTCGGCAGGGGAGCGGCTTCGTGATTTTACCTGGGGGGACCTCGCAGATTGGTATCTTGAAATTGCAAAAATCGAAGGAAAAAAGCAAGATATTTTGAATTATCTTTTGAATAGTATTTTGAAACTCTGGCATCCATTTATGCCCTATGTGACAGAGACTTTGTGGAAAGAAATTTATGGTGAAGAAAATGTTTTGATGGTAGAAAAATATCCTGTGGTGAAAGAAAGTCCATCAGGAGATGAACAGATTCCATTTTTTACGCTCCAACGTATTGTGACACAGATTCGAGCACTTCGTACTGAATACAAAATTGAACCAGCGAAAAAAATTAAAGCAAATTTTGTAGGCAAAGGGCTACAGGTGGTTGAAGAAAACAAAGCGATTTATATGCGTCTTGCAAATCTTGAAGATTTGCAAATAAATGCCGAAAAGTCAGAAGCTGCAATTTCGTTTGTTGAAAGTGGTATTGAAGTATACCTTGATCTTTCAAGTGCGGTTGATAGCGAAAAAGAACGGGCTCGTATTGAAAAAGAAATTGCAACCGTGGCACCCTATGTGATCTCACTTGAAACCAAACTTGCAGGAGATTTTGCAACAAGTGCCCCAGCACCAATTGTAGAAAAAGAACGTGCCAAACTTGCAGAAGCCAAAGAAAAACTGGAGAAATTACAATCACAGTTATAAATTATTTTTATGAGTGTAGAAAAAAAACTAAATTTTTTAGTGAGTGAATTTGAAATGATTCAAGAAGCAGCGTTTCGTGCTTTACAATCAGATGTTAATTTAATTTTAAAGTTGTCTAATGGGAGTGAAGCATTTGCTGAAGAAATTATGGGAGCTGTTACACTTGATATTTCGAATAAAAATAGAACTTTTGATTTAGCCTCTTTTTCTCAAAATAGAACTTTTCGTTTATCAATTTATCGTAAAAAGGTAATTGATTTACTTCGTAAATCTGATGTTTTGGGAGAATCTGTTCGGGATGATTCGTATAATGGTGATTTTTCTTTTTTGGAAGGAGGAGAATCTGAAGATGGAGAAAGAGAAAAAAATTTACTTCATCTTGAAAAAGAAATACAAGAGTACATGCAAGATATTTTGTCGGATGCACAGGAACTTTTTGCGGAAAGGAAATTGGAGAGAACCACTTTGGATCGAATGGTATTTATTATAGAAAGTAGAATTTTGAAAAAAACACTAAAGGAAATTGGACAAATATTAGGCGTTTCGGAGTCTCGTATGTCACAAATTTTAAGAGAAATTCGTAAGCTTTTTCCAAAATATGAAGACTTTTGGAATATTATTTTTGCAAAGAATACTACAAGAGAAAAAAATATTGCGACCGCAAAAGAAAAAGAACTCTCACTTGAAAGAATACAACGTGTTATTATTTCTCTTTTGGATCAGGAAAACCTTACAAATTGGGAAAAAGGAGTTTTACTGTGTGCACAGTATTATAATAATAGTGTGTCTTATCAACAATTACTTTCGGGCTTGGAGCAACTAGGAATTGTTATAAATAATAGAAATATGTCTTATTTACGAAAAAACATTGAACAATTGGCTGGACATGTTCACATCTCTTGGGCTCTTTTACATACAAAATCTAAGGTATAATACAATACTATGCATCAAGATCACGAAACAAAATTGCAAACACTACTCGAACGCGGAGTCGAAAATATTTTTCCAAATCGCGAATTTTTGGAAGAAAAATTGAAACTGGGCGAACCTCTTACAATTTATTGTGGTTATGACCCAACTGGGCCGACACTGCATATTGGTCATGCGATTACTCTCATGAAGCTGCGTGACTTTCAGGAGCTTGGGCACAAGGTAATCATGCTCATTGGAGACTTTACCGCGCTTATTGGAGATCCGACGGACAAAGGTGCGGCTCGTGTTCGTCAAACACGTGAGCAGGTACTTGAAAATTGCAAATTGTACCAAAAACAAGCAAGTGCTATTTTGAAATTTGATGGACAAAATCCAGCTGAGCTTCGTTTCAACAATGACTGGCTTGGAAAACTTACTTTTGCCGAAATTATCGATCTATCAAGTCACTTTACCGTGCAACAAATGCTTGAACGCGATATGTTTCAAAAACGTATGGCCGAAGAAAAGCCTATTTATATGCACGAATTTTTTTACCCTCTCATGCAAGGATATGACTCTGTTGCTATGAATGTCGATGGTGAAGTTGGTGGTAATGACCAAACATTTAACATGCTTGCGGGGCGAGACCTTATGAAAGATCTTCGTGGAAAAGAAAAATTTGTTGTTGCCGGGAAACTTCTTACCGATTCTGTGGGGAAGAAAATGGGGAAAAGTGAAGGAAATATGATTGCTTTGTCAGACTCACCAGAAGATATGTTTGGAAAAGTGATGCGATGGAGTGATGATATGATTGTTCGTGGTTTTGAAATTTGTACTCGTGTGCCAATGCACGAAGTAAAGGCAATGGAAGAAGCCATGAAATCTGGTGCAAACCCACGTGACTTCAAACTCAATCTCGCATACCATGTGACCGATATGTTCCTTGGGGACGAAGCGGCTCGCCTTGGTCGTGAACATTTTGCTGCAGTAATTCAAAACAGTGAAAAACCTGCAGAAATACCTGAATTGAAGCCAAGTGCCTACGATATTGTGACAGTGCTGGTCGAAGCTGGATTTGTCGAGAGTCGCGGCGAAGCCCGCCGTCAGATCGAAGGTGGTGGGGTAAAGATCAATGATGTCAAAGTTGAATCTCTTGATGCCCAAACAAAAGCAGGAGACATTATCCAAAAAGGCAAACGATTTTTTGTTACAATAAAATAAATTTTATGGGAGAAAGACTAAGTTTGAGAACTGTATATGAACGAGAGCCAGAATTGTCTAAACTTGAACCGTATTTAGAGATTTTGAAAAAATTAGATGCGTCAATTGAGGAGAGACAATCTGCAAAAAATTGGCTGGAAAAAAAGTTACTTGAATATACAAGGGCTCAAGGTATTTATGGTAGTGGAGTTTCTAGTCGTGATTCTGCTGCTGAACAGACAGGAATTTTGGAAGAATTTCGCGATATAATTTTAACAGCTTTGACTGATTTTGCTGATGCTGAAAAGTAAAGTCTCTTCATATATGTCAGAATTTGAGGGGGAAATTTTTGAATCTCTTTAAAACTTCTATTTATTATGAAAGAAATAATCGTTCTACAACTCAAAGAAGTTCTCAAAAGTGTTGGCATTGAAAATGCGGAAATTACCCTTTCTCCCAAACCAGAAATGGGAGATTTTGCCTTTCCTGTTTTTTCTCTTGCTAAAGAGCAAGGACGAAATCCTACAGAGCTGGCAGAAGAAATTTTTGGGAAATTGACTCTTGCCCAAAATCCATTGATTGACAGAGTGGCTGCTTTTGGTCCTTATGTGAATTTTTTTCTCAATACTTCTAAGCTTGCCAAACTTATTTTGAATGAAGTGGCTACAAAACAAGCAAATTTTGGAGCGCTGAGTATAGGTGAAGGGAAATCTGTCATGATTGAATATCCTTCAAACAATACACATAAGGAATTTCATATTGGGCATCTGCGTAATGTCTGTATTGGAAATACTCTTGTGAATCTCTATCGCAAGAGTGGCTATACGGTTGTACCGGTGAATTATCTCAATGATTTTGGATCGCATGTTGCAAAATGTCTGTGGGGAGTTACAAAGTTATATGATGGCATTATCCCCGAGGGAAACCGTCAAAAGTGGCTTGGAGAAGTCTATGCCGAAGCGAGTAGTGCTGTAAAAGAGAATGATGAATACAAAAAAGAAGTATCTGCGATTCAACAAAAACTAGAAGCAGGGGAGAGTGAGATTACAAAATTGTTTCAACAAACTCGTGATTGGAGTATTGAAAAATTTAATGAATTGTTTTCTGAACTTGGAGTGGTGCACGAGACAACATTTTTTGAAAGTACTATCAAAGCTGCGGGTCAAAAAACAGTGGATGAGCTTTTGCAAAAAGGTATTGCGGAGCTTGGAGAGGGTGGGGCTATTATTATTGATTTGAAAAAGGAAAATTTGGATATTGCATTGCTGCGAAAATCAGATGGAACAGGTTTGTACCTTACGAGTGATATTCCACTTGCCAAAAAAAAATTTGAAACATATAATGTCGATGAAAGTATCGTGATTACCGGCATTGAACAAAATTTTTATTTCAAACAACTTTACAAAATTTTGGAAATTTTGGGATTCAATAAAAAATTTACTCATATCGGATATGGGCTTGTTACGAAACCAGAAGGAAAAATGTCATCGCGTCTTGGAAATATAGTGCTCTACGAAGATTTGCGTGATGAAATTTTGGACAAGATGTATCGAGAGAGTGAAGAACGCCATCCAGATTGGAATCAAGATGTTTTGATTTCTACTGTAAAAAAGTTGACTCAAGCTGCGCTCAAGTTTACTTTGCAAAAACATGAAGCTGCAAAAAATATTGTTTTTGATCTCAAAGATGCAACGAGCTTTGAGGGATATACAGGACCATATGTGCTTTATGTTGTGGCACGTATCAATAGTTTGCTGCGAAAAGCAGGAACGAGAGAGGAAACAAGAGATTTTTCTCTTCTTGAACAATTCGAAGAAAAAAAAGTACTTCTTTTGATTGCCGAGTATGAAGGAGTGATTCAAAAAGCACTCGAAAATTATAACCCATCGGTGATTGCCAAATATTGTTTTGATTTGGCTCAGGCTTTTAATGAATTTTATAATAAGCATGATATTTTGAAGGCAGAGCACAGTGCTCTTGTGGCTGCTCGTTTGGAGCTTTGTGAAGCGGTAAAAATTGTACTGACCGATGCCTTATCACTTCTCACGATTGTGGCCGTGGATGAGATGTAATATCTCTTGAATACATTTACTATTCAAAGCTCCGATCTTCGGAGTTTTGTTTTTTTTAAATTTGTTGTATACTATATTCCAAAGTATTCATCTTTATTTTTTTGATATGTTTCAAAAACCATCTCCACAAATTGCACTTGCACAAGAAGAAAATTACGCTGCAAATAATTATTCTCATGATGAAGTAGAAACTGTTGTCGGTCCATCCGTGCATGTTGAAGGAGATTTTGCTTCCGAAGGAAATATCCTAGTCAAAGGTACTGTTTCTGGAAGTGTAAAAACCAGTAAACTTCTTACGGTTGAACCTGGAGCTCGCATTATTGCCAATGTACGTGCAGGGAATGCTCTTATTGCAGGAGAAATAAAAGGAAATGTAAAAGTTTTAGAACGTCTTGAGGTTATGAGTACGGCTCGTATTCTTGGAGATATTGAGTGTGCTGTTTTGGTCGTTGAAGCCGGAGCCTTGATTCATGGAAAGGTCGCAATGGACGGAATTGAAATGGATGGGGCAAAAGCTGAAAAAAAACGTGTGGTTCGAGGTCGTATAAAAGAAGATTTTGCCGAAATTGACGCAGAAGAGGAAAATCAATAAAATGTACGTCTATCTCTACGACAATTATCTCAAAGAAAAGCGCTTTGACTCTATCATGAAGACTATCGAGACCCGCTTGACAGATTTTGGAATTGCGGGTAAAATAGTCAGGCTTCAGAATTTTACGAATGCTGAGGCGGTTATTGAAGATGAGATAAAAAAGGGTGCAAAAACCGTAGTGATCGTCGGAAACGATGTGACCTTTGGCCATGTACTCTCTCGAGCGGCTACCTGTAAAGTATTGTTTGGCTTTCTCCCAATTGGAGAACAGTATAATACTATTGCGGGGGTACTTGGGATTCCTACAGGTATTGAAGCCTGTGAGACACTTTCTCGTCGTCGTAAGGTTTATTTGGATGTTGGCTGGGTCAACAATCGTTATTTCATTTCACAGCTTCATATTGCTCCAGCACAACTTTTGGTCGAATACGATGAAAAGTTTGCGGTACGAAGTCGTGGAAAAGATACGGCTCTTGAGCTTGTGGTTTGTAACTTGCAACCCTATACCTTGAAAAATGGTAAGGGAAAGGCACAAACTATTCATCCA
>CAZQRI010000006.1:1109-15948 GCA_964595805.1 uncultured Gammaproteobacteria bacterium | reverse complement strand
AGACCTCCAAGTTGCATATCTTGGCGACTAATGGGTTCTGATCCATCAAGAACAAACAAAATAATATCCGAAGTGGTAAAGCTATCAAGACTTTTGCTAATACCTGCACGTTCGAGTTCACCATCAACTTGTGATTTGCGTCGGATTCCGGCTGTATCAATAAAATTTATTTTTTGTTTTTTTACTTTACCATTCTCTTCATAGGTATAGGTCATGAGTGTATCGTGTGGTTCGCGTGTTGTGTGGGCGATAGAACTCACAATTACTTTTTCATCACCAATAAGTTTATTGAAGAGTGAAGATTTTCCTACATTTGGTTTTCCAAAAATACTGACGCGAATTGGTTCATCTTTGAGGTCTTTGACAACCTTTGGATTTTTGGAAAGTTTTTTGAGTGTTTTGAAAACAACATCAAGAAAATCTCCCACATTGCGTCCATTCACAGCAGATACAGGATATGGTTCACCAAGACCAAGTTTACTCCATTCAGGACTATGTATTTGAGATTCAATTCGTGTGGTGTCAACTTTGTTGGCAACGAGCATAACAGGTTTTTTTGTAATGCGTCGAAGTTTTTTTGCCAATTCTTTTTCTTGGGGTAAAATTCCAACTTGTGCATCCGTAACAAAAACAATCATATCTGCACTTTCAACTGCTCGTTCTACTTGTTTTACAATATCTTTTTCAAATTCGATTTCATTTTCAAAAGTAAGTCCTCCGGTATCTATAATATGGAAAAATTTTCCACGCCACAAAACAACACCTTCATTATTGGTGCGTGTTGTTCCTGCTATGTCACTGACAATAGCTTGATTTTTTTCAACGAGGCGGTTGAAGAGGGTTGATTTCCCAACATTCACTCGTCCGACAATAGCGAGGGTAGGCAATTTATCAATGTCAATGCTTGCTGGAGTAGCCATAAAAAGAGAAAAAGTGATTATTTTTCTTTAAATCTAGCATAGAACTTGAAAAAATTCAAGTTAGAGGGCAAAATCTTCTCCCAAAATGAGCAAAATATCTGTAGTATTCGCATAGAATTCCCCATTTGGAAGGGTTTTTTCTACAGGAATTTGGAACTCTTCGTGGAGTCTTTTGACCTCATCAAGGTTAGCTTTGCTTCCTACGATATAGATAGCACTTTTTGCCTGTGGACGATTTGTACTATTACCAATCGTCCCAACTGTAAATTGTTTTTGGCTAAGGCGAGTTTTGGCCTGTGCGGCAAGTCCTGCTGCCCAGGTACCATTGTGAATTTCAACAGTTTTATTCGTGTTTTCATTCTGGCTTTGCTGTATATTTTGGGGAGGGTCGTTTGTCGCAATGGATTTTGGCAGTCCTGGATTTGTTGAGCTGTTAAAAATGTTTTGTATGGCGCTACTTATTTCTTGGTAATTTCCTGTTTTTGGTGTAAGAACAAATGCTCCAATAGCATCGTATCCAGAACGAAGGTGTCCTGTTGGACTATCATCGAGTGTGAGGTTGGTGATTTCTTTGGTGTTGAGATTTGTTGCCATTCCACCAAAGGCAATCATATCAGAGATACTCATATTGGTAAGAATATGTGAATCTACCATTGTCAAAATATCCGTGAGCGTGCTTGGATTGGCAAGTGTTTCAAATGAGAGAAGTTTGTCTTTGAGGGCAAGCAAAACTTTTTGTTGTCTTTTGGAACGAGCATAGTCAGATCCTTCGCCATTATCTCCATGACGGGATCGAGCATATTCAAGGGCTGTTTTTCCATCCATGTATTGAAGCCCCGAATGGAATTTTAATATTTTATAGCGGCTTGAGATTGGAAGGGCATCTTCACGACCTTCAATTGGGTATTCGTAATCTGTGAAACTGTTATCTACGTGTAGGGTGATGCCACCAACTTTATCAATAAGTTCTTCAAAAGCTGCAAAGTCAATGCGTGTGTAATAGTGTATGGGGATCCCAAAAGTATTTTCAATAACTTGTTTGGCTGCTTCAGGACCTGTTCCAGGATGTTTGGATTCTGCAAAAGCATTGGCATTGTTGATTTTTCTTGGTCCATAACCAGGAATATTTACGAGCAGATCTCGGGGAATAGAAACCATGGCAACTTGATTTGTGGATGGTTTGATACTTCCAATGATAATGGTATCTGTGAGATAAGGGCCATCATGACCAGGTCCGCCTTCTCCCAAAATCAAAATATTAATACGATCTTCGTTAATACCAAGAAGTTTTGCATCTTTATGAAAAATAAATTCTTTGAGTTTTCCGAGTATACCATTTGGTTTTTTTGCTTGGAGTGTTTGGAGTCCACTATTTGAATCTGGAGTATTGGGACTAATAAAGGCATGTGTTGCAATTGCTCCCAAACCTAAAAAGAGAAGAAACCCTATAAAGTAAAGGGTTCTGTATGATTTTTTGGGAGTTTCATTTTTTTGGCTTTCTTCTGGAGCCAGAAAATTTGGATAGTGATGTTCCATAGTGCTTGTATAGTATAACTATTTTTCTTGTGTTTTACAATGGGCTTTGTTATACTATACATATATAAAAATACTTTGTTTTTTTATGCCACAACAAATTACCGAAGAAACATCGATTGGAAATCCATTGTTTGAATGGACTTTTCCCGAATACGAAAAAATGGTTCGCGGACGACTGTGGTATTTTATTATGGGAGGACTGGGTCTTACCTTTATTGCGTATGGAATGTTTACTGGAAACTTTTTGTTTTCTTTGATTATTGCACTTTTTGCGATTATTCTTTTTGTGCAACAACACCAAGAACCTCATACTATTCCTTTTGCTATTACTGATTTGGGAGTAATTATGGGAAATCGTTTTTATCCCTATTCAGAACTCGAAGGATTTTATATTATTTATGAACCTCCTATAAAAACATTATTCTTTGAAACCAAGACTTTAATTCGACCACTCATGCGTGTCCCTTTGACCGATCAAAATCCTGTTGATTTACGTTTTGCCTTGCTCGAATTTTTGCCAGAAGATTTGGAAAAAGATAGTGAGCCAACGGCTGATATTGCTGCTCGAAATTGGAAAATTCAATAAAAAAAGAAACAAAAAAAGCTTTCCAAAAGGAAGCTTTTTTCTTTGTGCACTCGCTAAGAATCGAACTTAGATTGCTAGTTCCGCAAACTAGCGTCCTATCCATTGAACGACGAGTGCATGGAATTGGAGATAGTATAGCGGAAAACAAGAGATTCGTCAATACTTTGAAAAAATGTGGTACAATATATTTCTATGGATAGTACTCTTGGCCTCAAAACCCCTATAAGTAAGCTCCACCGTGTGGGCAAGGCCCTCGAAACCCGCTTGGCTCTTTTGGGTATTTTTACCCTTGAGGACCTTCTTTTTTATTACCCATTTCGCTATGAGGACTATAGTCGAGTTGTGCCGATTGACGAACTTGAGGAGGGGACGCATGTGACGGTTCGTGTAAAGATTGAGCAGATTGCGACCAAGCGTAGTCCCAGACGGCATATGCTTCTTACTGAGGCAGTGGTCAGTGACGAGAGTAGTCGCATGCATGTGGTGTGGTTTAATCAACCCTTTATTGGAAAGATTCTCAAGGCAGGAGAGACCATATATCTTTCGGGAGTCGTAAAACACGATATGCTTGGAGTTACTATGCAGTCGCCGAGTTATGAAAAAGTTTCCGACAATACAAGTAATACCGCGCGTATTGTTCCTATTTATTCTGTAACAAATGGAGTTACGCAAAAGCAAATGCGATTTTTGCTCACACAAGTGTTGCCTTTTGCCAAAGATATTCAAGATTGGATACCCGAAGATATTTTACAAAAAGCAAATATTGAGCCACTCGAGCAATCACTGCAGGCTATTCATTTTCCAAGTTCTACTGCGGAGCTCAAAAAAGCAGAATACCGTCTCAAGTTTGATGAATTATTTGTTCTTCAATTGCGTAGTGAAATGATTCGCCAGGAACTCAAAATTTTTAAAGCTCCAAAACTGAGTTTTCAAGATGCTTCTATAAAACAATTTGTCGCTGCTTTGCCTTTTGAACTTACCAAGGATCAAAAAATTGCAGCTTGGGAAATTTTGCAAGATTGCGAGCGCCTTGAACCCATGAATCGTTTGCTCGAAGGAGATGTGGGAAGTGGAAAAACCGTTGTGGCGGCAATGGCTATGTACAATGCTATTTTAAATGGTCAGCAGGCAGTGATTATGGCACCGACCGAAATTTTGGCAAGTCAGCATTATGAAACGCTGCAAAAAGTATTTGAAAAGTATGATGTCAAAATCGGACTTTTGTCACGCACACAATTTCAAATTTTGAATTATGCATTTACAACAAAGGCAAAAAAATCTCAAAAAGAAGAAGTGATTGAAAAAATAAAAGATGGAACAGTGCAAATTATTATTGGAACGCATGCACTGCTCACAGAAGATGTAAAATTCAAAAAACTTGGACTTGTGGTCGTAGATGAACAGCATCGTTTTGGGGTGGAACAGCGCAAAACAATTCGGGATAAATCTGGTCAAAAAAATATTACGCCGCATTTTCTGAGTATGACGGCAACACCAATTCCTCGTTCATTTGCGCTCACGCTCTATGGTGATCTTGATCTGTCGATTATCAAAACAAAACCCACAGGGCGAAAGCCTATCATGACGCGACTCGTGGAGACAAAAAATCGGCAGAAGGCCTATGATTTTATTCGCGCTCAGGTGAAATTGGGGCGACAAGTATTTGTGATTTGTCCGCTTATTACAGAATCGACCAAAGATGAAAAACAAATGGTTTCTCTTGATGAAAAGAAAACTGTACTCAAAGAATATGAAAAATTATCACAAGAAATATTTCCAAAACTTCGCGTAGATTTTTTGCATGGAAAATTGAAAGGCAATGAAAAAGATGAAAAAATGAAAAAGTTTGCAGCAGGAGAAACAGATATTTTGGTTTCTACCTCTGTTGTAGAGGTTGGTGTGAATATTCCGAATGCCACGGTGATGATGATTGAAGATGCCGAACTTTTTGGATTGGCACAGTTGCACCAATTTCGTGGGCGAGTAGGGCGTAGTACGCATCAGTCCTATTGTTTTTTGCTCACCGATTCAAATTCGCAGTCTGCCATGGATCGTTTGCGATTTTTTGAAAAAACTTTGGATGGTTTTGAACTTTCCGAATACGATTTGCAAACTCGCGGTCCTGGAGAGGTTTATGGGACCGCCCAAAGTGGTATGATGAATCTAAGACTTGCAAGTCTTCACGATACTGATATAATTCGTATGGCTCGTGAACTTGCACGGGGTATTGATTTTAAAAATTATCCAAGTTTACGAGAGAAATTACGGGAATGGGAGAAAAAAGTTCACCTTGAATAGTATTTATTTTTAATCACTGCATGCTATGAAAATAATACCGACTGCTTTTACCTACGAAGATGTTTTACTGGTCCCAAAACGAAGCCCTCTCAAATCTCGCTCTGAGGCAGATGTACGAAGTTTGTTTACAAAAAATATTGCACTGAATACTCCATTTGTGAGTGCCAATATGGCAACCGTGACCGAGCACAAGATGGCGATTGCTATGGCCCGAGAAGGTGGACTTGGAGTGATTCATCAATTTGGGACGATTGAAGAACAAGCGAGTGAAGTAAAACTGGTCAAAAAGAGTACCAGTTCGATTGTAGAAGATCCTGTTTCGATAAGTCCTCGCCTTACACTTCGTGAAGCAAAAGAAGTAATGAATCGATCCAATGTGAGTAGTCTTCTTGTTATGAACGGTGAAGAATTGGTAGGACTGCTCACACACCGCGATTATATGTTTGAAGAAAATCTCGATCGTCCTATTCGAGAGCTGATGACTCCAGCAGAAAAATTGGTCACTGCCAAATATGGAATTAGTTTGTCCGATGCCAAAAAAGTATTGCAGCATTATAAATTTCAAAAATTGCCACTCATTGAAAATGGCCGTGTGCGTGGACTTATTACCACCCAAGATATTAGTAAACTTGAATATTGGCCCAATGCTTCACGAGACCGAAAAGGGCGCCTGATGGTTGCCGGAGCTGTTGGGGTCAAAGATGCTGTGGAACGTGCCGAGGCACTCATTGCTGTTGGGGTAGATGTCTTGGTTCTCGATGTTGCGCATGCACATTCGGATTTTGTGATTGAAAGACTCAAAGAGCTCAAAGCAAACTTTTCAGTCGACGTAATGGTAGGGAATATTGCTACTGCCGAGGCGGCACAGGATTTGATCGAAGCCGGGGCAGATGGTCTCAAGGTAGGGATTGGCCCTTCGCCGGTGTGTACCACTCGCGTGATGAGTGGTGCCGGCGTTCCACAATTTACGGCTGTCATGAATGTTTGTGAAGTCGCAAAAAATTATGGCATACCAGTAACAGCTGACGGGGGAATGAAATATCCGGGGGATGTTGCCAAAGCCATTGCCGTAGGAGCAAGTAGTATTTACTCTGGTAGTTTTTTTGCGGGGACAGACGAAGCACCAGGTATGATTATTATGAAAGACGGAAAGCGCTACAAAAAATATGCAGGCAGTGCATCCTATGATAGCAATCATATCCGCAAAGAACACGAAGTTGGAAAACACATAAAAGAAAAAATGGATATTTTTGTAGAGGGGATTGCGACACTCGTGGATTATAAAGGTGGGGTGGAAGACGTGGTCAAGGGGCTCAAAAAAGGCCTGCAAAGCGCGATTAGCTACTGTGGGGCAAGTACGATAAGGGAAATGCAGGAAAATGCGGAATTTGTACAAATTACGAGTAGTGGCTGGAATGAAAGTTTGGGGCGGGGGAATAAAGTTTCGGAGTAGTTTGATAACTCAAGAAAATCAAGGCTGAAAAGACCTTGATTTTTTTATTGTTTATGCTATACTTGCGGCGGATTTGGCAGAAAAGCTTTCGCGAAGGGCTTCGCGATTGCGGGCGCTGCCACACTGGAGAAATGAGAATTTTCTCGTGAGTGAAGTAGAACTGTATACTCTTGTCGGGGCGATCATGGAGCACCAGCGCAAGGGCCTGAAGCTCGCTGACTTTTCTTCTGGGAAGGTCCGCACCATCAAGGTGCGCTTCCGCGAGGGAGAACAGCGGACCTTCGGGTCCGAGGTCATGAACATGGTCGGTACGCTTCGGCGATTCGCGGCGCTCCACCAGTTCATCCAGGCGTGGAAGCGACTCCTCAGCCAGGAGGAGCTCCGCCTCCTCGAGAAGGGCACCTACATGGAGATCACGGAGTACACGCTCCAGAAGAGCGTTGCTCCTTCCGTGGAGTCCCAGCCCGCGGCCTGACCCTCCCCCAACCGACGTCGCCTCGCGCGACGGCCCGCCCACGCCCATCCCGGGCACCTCTCGCGCTCATTCACCGAGCGACCCCACCTCACCGACCCATCAAGGAGGCGAGCGCGAGACAGACCAAAATAAAACCACCCTTTTCGGGTGGATTTTTTATTTTCAAAGAGTTTAGGTGTGTTTGATGAGTTCATCAATATTTTTTACATTTATTATCTTTATCTTTTTACTCTCTGCTTTTCCTTTTGGTCCGAGCGTTGTAATGATTCGTTTCATTCCCAAATTTTCACATTCTTTGATACGTTTTTCAAGAAATCGCACGGATCGAATTTCTCCACCAAGGCCAACTTCGCCAAATACGGCGAGATCGTTTCCAAGTGCCTTGTCTTTGTACGCACTTGCAATAGCAAGGCATATCGCAAGATCTGCTGCAGGTTCGTCTGCCACAACTCCACCCACAATATTTATATGCACATCGTATTGGGCGAGATTGAGTGCAGCACGACGCTGCAGTACGGCAATAAGTACATGCAGGCGATTGAGATCAAATCCACTAGCCTTGCGCACAGGATAACCAAAAGAAGTTTTGGTGATAAGGGCCTGCACTTCAACGAGCAGTGACCGTGTTCCTTCGGTGAGGCAGGTTACCACACTTCCTGGCATGGTTTCACCTCGCTCGGCAAGCAGCATCGCAGAAGGATTGGCAATATCAAGGAGTCCCATTTCATTCATTTCAAACATTCCAACTTCGTCGGTCGAGCCAAAACGATTTTTTACTGTGCGCAGAATACGAATATCGTGGTAGCGATCACCTTCGAGGTAGAGGACCGTGTCGACCAGGTGCTCGAGTGTCCGAGGTCCGGCAACCGTGCCGTCTTTGGTCACGTGGCCAATAAGAACAATGGCGGTGTTTGTGGCTTTTGCTGCTTCAAGAAGCTTCACCGCACAGGCGCGGAGCTGCGAAACATTACCCGGTTCACCATCGACTTCGCTGGTAAACATGGTTTGTATGGAGTCAATGATTACAAGGGGGGATTTGACTGCTTCAATGGTTGCGAGAATAGTTTCAAGGTGTGTTTCATTGAGTAAGTGGAGTGTACTGGTTTCGAGTTTGAGTCGGTCAGCACGAAGTTTTATTTGTTCTACGGATTCTTCTCCAGAAATATAGAGGCACTGTGGGATCATCGAGGCAATTTGGATTGAGAGGGTGGATTTTCCAATACCCGGTTCACCTCCAAGCAAAATAAAACTTCCAGGGACGAGGCCTCCACCAAGCACGCGGTTGAGCTCGCTACTTTTGGTTTGCATTCTTTGAACTTGTGTCGATTGAATGTCACTAAGTTTTACAGTTTTGGCTGCAGAAAAAGTTTTTCCACTTTTATTTGAACGTGCGATTGGTTTTTCATTCACTGCCTGTTCTGCAATGCTGCCCCATTTTCCACATTCCAAACAGCGCCCAATCCATTTCTGGTATTGCGCGCCGCAGTGAGCACAGTCAAATGTTTTCGTTTCTTTCGACATGAAATAAATGTATTTGGTTATTTATTTGGATTACGTGCATAGTGTGTCCATTTTCCTCCATTTCCTTCTTGAACACATTGTCTAAAGTTTCCCTCGCCTTTTGGATTATAAAATTCATCAGCAGGACCAAGTTTTGCACAATAGCCACATTCTGATTCAAATCCTTTTCCCCATGGAGGACAAACATGAAAGGTAGCAACACATTCAGAGTATGTCCAGGCTCTACTTGGTACATCTTTAAGATAGGGGAACTTCGCAACTTCTTTTGGCTCTCCATTTTTAAAGACAGTCCAAAAATTTCCACATTTTTTTTCTATTTCTCGTGTCTTTCCTTGCCAGCAGGCAGTCATATCAATATTTGATCCTATTGTTTTTCCTGAACTTGAAATAGCGACTTCAACATGTCCAGAATCTCCAGCACTTTTTTGTTTTCCCCAAAATACAATGTCTCCTGGTTGAACTCCTGCTGTATCATCGATAATTTGCCAACCATTTGCTTTGAGTTTGTTTCGTAGTGCTGTGGCACTATTACTTTGATAGGATTTATCGCATCCACTGAGAGCCAAAACTCGTGAGGCAAAGTTTGCACAATGATTTGGTCCTTGGCAAATAACTTGTCCAGCAAAAGCTGCTGCTATGGCTGGAAGATTTTTTCCGCAACCTTGTCCTTTTGCTTCATTCAAGGCTGCACTGGCAATAGCTTCATTTCCTGGTATAACAATACTTCCTTCTCCTTCATAATCATCTGGATTTTTATCATAGTCCACAAGTTCTTCTGTGACAATATATTTTATTTTCAAACTGCGGAAGTTAACAAGCTCTGGGTTGACAGTATATAAAATAATATAAGAACCTACCGCAAGTCCAAGTCCTGTGAGAGCTCCGACGATTCTATTTTTTGCAGATTCAATACTACTACTATTTCCACCCGATGCTGTCCATTGGATACCGGCAATAATAATTACAATAACAGCAATAAGACCTGCAATTACAACAAGATAACGATACACAATAGATAAATATTCACCAATATAGGGGATATACAGGTAGGTATCACCAGCTTCCTCAACTTGTTTTATATCACTGTATGCAATTCCTGGAAGTTTAATTCGATTGGTTGGTTTTCCTGCTTGTTGTTGGAGTTCGTTGACACTTGTTCCAGCATTATAGGTATCTGTAATTGGTCCGGCGAGTGAAATCGTTGGTTCAAAAAATACAGTACCTGTAAGTGTCAGAAAAGTAAGAAAAAAAAGTTTTTTTGTAAATCGCATAGAAATTAAATTCCAAGTAAGGTTCTCCATCCTTCAATGGTTTTTGGTGCTTGGATTTGTTTGTTATTTAAAAACATTGTTGGAAGTACTTGAATTTGGAGAGCTCCGGCAAGATTTTTATTGGCTTCAAGAGACGCTGTTGCCGCTTTTGATTCGAGACAGGTTTTTAATTTTTTATCATCAAGTTTTATTTGTGTTGCAATAGTTTTGAGGGTAGTTTCGGATAAATCACTTGCATTTTCAAAAGCATAAGATTTGAATTCTTCAAATTTTCCTTGTTGGTTGGCACAGTAGCCATATTCTGCTGAAAGAGTTGAGTCTACCGGGTAGCGAGTAATAGGAAAAATTTTCCAAACAATTTTGAGTGCATTTGGAGATTCTTTTAAAATTTGTTTGAGAAGGTCAGCTTCGAGTTTGCAATTTTCGCAAGCAAAATCTTCAAAGGCAATAAGAGTAAGCGGTGATTTTTTATCTCCAGTAATGGGATCTTCTGCATAAATAGGAACTTGCAGTATTGTTTTGTCAGTTGTATCTTTTTGTTTGGGAAAGAGTGGTTCGTACTGAATGATACGAATAAAAAGCGCAAGGCCTGCGAGAACAAGAAGGGGTATGAAAATAAGGAGAAGTTTTTTTGTGCTCATATTATTGATTTACTTGGAATAATCCATTTTGGTTTTTATCTGTAAAGTAGACAGTTTTTCCATCTTCTCCTATAAACATATTCGCAATAACATGAGTTCCATCAGTAGTCAGTTCTGTTTTTACTCCTGTTTGTGTGTCAATTTTAAAGATTTTGTCTGGAGTTTGATCTGCTATAGCAGGGACAAGTCCAGCTCCTGTATCGAGGGATGTTGGAATACCACAATAAACATAGCGATCATCCGCAAAAGTACATTTATTGGCCCAGGTATTTACATTGAGTAGTTTACGTTCGGTTCCTGCTGTTCCTGGAGCGGCATTGGTGATCCAGAGTTCTGGTTTGAAGTCACTACGTTCACTATAAACACTGTAGAGAAGTTTTCCTCCTTGTGGAGACCACTCACTGACAAGACCTCGTCCTTCTACCGTAAGAGATCTAAAATTTTCATGATTTTGTCCAATCAAAAGTACTTGTTGTTGGTCGGCGCCAAGAGGTTCACCTGTTCGAGAAGTAGCGATAACTTGTTGGTTTGGTGACCAGTTGATATCTACTTTATCTGCATTTTCTCCAAGGGGTTCCACAAGTTTGACATTTTGTCCATCTGGTGATGCACTGATCAGCCAGTTGTTGTCACTTGAAATACCAATACTTTTGGCTGCAATTTTGTCACTATCTGGGGCAAAAGAAAATTCTTCCCAGTGTTTTGGAAGGGTAACTTGTTTTTTTGTTTCAAAGTTATAGTAGGTATTTGAGCCATCTGGATATTCAAGAATACTTTCATCTTTTCCTTTGGCCCAAGTAACATTTTGGACATCAAAAAATGTTTTGTCATCAAGTGGAATTTGTTTGCCATTGGCATCAATACGATAAAATTTTCCGTCCTGTCGATTGTAATAGCGCATTCCACCTTTGCCAGATTGTACACCAAGGATAGAGTCACTCAAAAGTTGTACGATAGGTTTTTTGTCCTGTCCTGATGGAAGGGTATTTGGGTTTGTTGCAGAGCTTGGGAGTGTAGTGTTTGTGGTACTTGTACTGCCTTTTTTTCCACCAAGTCCTGCTTCTGGGAAGTTATTTATGGTAGAACTTGCCCTAGTTTCTTGACCTGGGATGTTTTCGCTTGGTGCTGCTGCAAAAAAGAAACGATAAATCAAATATCCAAGTCCTATACAGAGGAGGAAAAATCCAAGAGCTATAAGAATACGTTTTTTGTCCATAGTGTGGAAATTTAAAAATAGGAAGTGATGGCTATATTTGTATCGTTAGTTTTTTTAAACTCTTTGGGCTTGGCCTTGTGGGGGATTTCTTTGTGCAAATAATCCTTGATTATACAGAGCGTATATTTGCATGGTGATGGCTGTTATTTGTTTTTGTACTGTTTTTATTTGTTTTTCTATAACCTCGATAGCTTTTTTTATGGCTTTGATTCTTTCTTCAATGGGGGCGATCATTTGCTCGAGTCGCTGTGATATTGCGTCGAGTGCTTTTTTCCATGGAATGCTTGCCTCGAGTAGCCAGAAAAAGATAATGAATCCTGCTGTCCAGTTGAAAACAGTTAAAAATTTTCGTGTTTTGTCGACTCGTTTTTTTTTCGTATCAAGGCGTTTTTTTTGTTTATCAAGACGACTGAGTATTTTTTTTTGTTTGTCCTGGAGTCTTTGCCATTGTTTCATGTCAGCTCCCAGTTTTGTTAATTGTTTTTCTAATTTTTTAATTTTTCGTCTGTTCAGAAGTGAGTTGATCGTTTGGGTAATCGCACCTTTTTCGGATGGAAGTTTTTTTTGTTCTGCCTCCAATTGTTCTTGGTAGGCTTTTTCTTCTGCTTCTTCTTGTTCTCGCTCGGCTTTTTCCTCGGGGGTTTCATTTGGATTTTCTTCTTTTTTTCCTTCTTGTTCCTCCTGCACTGCCATTCCTTGCTCTTGGGAATTTTCTTCTGGTTTTGGAGGGTTTTGATGTGTGTCTTCTGATGGAGAATTTGTTTGTGGTGCTGCTTCTGCCTCAAGAGCTTTTGCTCTATTCTTGTCTGGCATTATATCATTTTTTGGGCTATCAGGAAAATTATCTGTTTCTGGGGCAGATTCTGTAGAATTGATTGTTTCTCTCTCTGTTCCTTTGTTTGGTCCAAAATTTTGGAGCTGGGCTTCAAAATTTTTTGCGGTATTTTCGCCAATATCTTCTGCTATTTTTTCTACGGCAGCACCAAGTGTTTTTTCACTTTCACGGGTAATAACTCCTGGGGAAACAGAAACAGCAAATGCCAAAAATGCATTTTTGAGTGGACTCATGAGTTTTCCTCGAATTTGTTCAGTAAGGGCCATGGAAGTATATTAGGTAGGAAAAGTTTCCAAAAGTTTTTTGCAGTCAGAAAAATATTTTTGCAAATATTCTGCGATAAGAGGGGAATTATCTGATTCACCAAGATCTTTTTCATTTTTGATAAGAAGGGCAGTAAGGCGAGAATGGCAGTTGATAAGGCGTTCCACCAGGTTTTGTATTTCTTCTGTGTTTTTGTTTTGTACGGCTTCAAGAAGTTTCTTTTTGTAGTATTCCATTTGTTCTTCGAGTTGTTCGGTAGATATTTTTGAGGGTGAAGAAAAATTGAGCCGTGGTTGCTTTTGTTGTTCGCCTTGTCTTGCTTTTCGCAGGGCTTCGGCCCATTGGTATTGATCTGACATATTAGATCAGCAAAAATTTATTTTTTTCGTAGCTGAGTTTTACTTTTTGTTTTTTTTGAATTTCTTTTTGGTTTGCAAATAAAATTGGATAGAGAATGCGTTCGAGTGTTGCTTCAATGGGACGTGCCCCAAGATCCTGTTCGAGGTTTTTGATAATTTCGTTTAGGGCTTCGCTCTCTGGAATAATTTGGATTTTTTGTTTCAGAAGAGAACTTATACGAGCAATACGTTTTTTGATAATAGTTTCAAGGTCATTTTTTTGGAGTGGCATGAAAAGGCATGTTGCATCAATGCGTCCAAGCAGTGGAGCTCCAAAATTTTCTTTGAGGCTGTTCATGAGGCTGATTTCTTTTTGTTTGCTCAAAATTTCTGTTTCGGTATTTCCAAAACCAATGCTTTTGTTTTTGAATATTTCTGCTCCAACATTGCTGGTGAGTATAACGACGGCATGGCGAAAAGTAACTTTTTTTCCATTACTTTCACTCAGTTCTCCTTCGTCAAGAATTTGGAGTAAAAGTTTGAGGACATCTGGATGTGCTTTGTCTATTTCGTCAAACAGTACGACAGAATAGGGTCGCTTGCGGAGACTTTCTGTAAAGTGATTGCGTTCTTTGTAGCCAATATACCCAGCAGGGGAGCCAAGAAGTTTACTAATACCATGTTGTTCTGAAAATTCACTCATGTCCATTTTAATGAGAGCTTTTTCGTCGTGGTAGAGTTCTCGTGCCAATGTTTTGGCAAGTTCTGTTTTTCCTACTCCGGTAGGTCCAACAAATAAAAATGATGCGAGTGGATGATTTTGTCCTTTGAGTCCCAAAGATGAACGTTTTAGGGTTTCAACAACTGTATCAATAACGTTGTCTTGACCAATAATTTGTTCTTTGAGGTGACTTTGCAAATTTTGGAGCTTTGTATATTCATCTTCGAGAAAGATATTTTTGTTGGTATGAAGTTTTCTTGCCAAAACTTTTGCAATATCTTCTGGGCTGACATTTTTGTGTTTTACAGGACGAATTTTTTCTAGTTTTTTCTCGAGTGCTTTGATTTCTTTGAGAAGTTTTTCTTCTTTGTTTTTGAGTTTTTTGGCTTCTTCAAATTTTTCTTCCAAAATACAATCTTGTTTTTTTTCTCGTATATCTACGAGTTCTTTTGTAAGAGTATGATGTTTTTGTTTGAGTGGGTGTGATGGAGTAGCGACTCGCACAGAGGCTGCGGCTTCGTCAAGAATATCTATGGCTTTGTCTGGTAAAAAATTATCATGGATAAATTTGATAGAAAGATCGACGATTTGTTCCAAGAGTTCTGGAGAAAAGTGTACTTCGTGATATTTTTCGTACAGTGGTGCAATGCCTGTCAAAATTTTTATACTATCATCACGGCTTGGTTCTTCGACCTGAACTGATTGAAAACGTCGTTCGAGTGCTGGGTCATTAGAAATATATTTTTTATATTCGTCGAGTGTTG
>CAZQRI010000006.1:0-1099 GCA_964595805.1 uncultured Gammaproteobacteria bacterium | reverse complement strand
AATACAACGAAGCTTACCACGGGCAAGAGCCGGTTTGAGGATATTAGCAGCATCCATGGTTCCTTGGTTTGATCCTGCTCCAATAATATTATGGATTTCGTCAATAAATAAAATACAGTCTGGATTTTTGCTCATTTCTTCAATAATTTGTCGAAGGCGTGATTCAAATTCTCCACGATAAATGGTTCCAGAAATAAGAAGTGTAAGGTCAAGTGACAGAATGCGTTTTCCTTTGAGAACATCGGGTACAATACCCTCGTTGATTCTCTTGGCAAGGCCTTCGATGATGGCTGTTTTTCCAACACCTGGTTCACCGATCAGTACGGGGTTATTTTTTGTTCGGCGACAGAGAATATTGATAAGGCGATCGATTTCTTCTTCGCGGCCAATAACAGGGTCGATATTTTGTTGTTCTTTTGTGGCCGTAAGATCTGTTGTAAAGAGGTCGAGTACGCTTGGTTTTGACGTTTTTGTTTTTGCTGGAGTGTTTTCTGTTTGGTTTTGAGAGGATTGGGCCTGTGGCATTGGGCTGGTTTCTTGTGCTGGAGGCATTTCTCCCATTTCTTCCATCATGGCAGAAATATCTTCGATGTCTGGAAATTTGCTTCCACTTTCAAGAAGGGCAATGATTTGATCTTCGATTTCTTGTTCGTCGAGGTCCATTTTTTTGTAAATTTTTTCAAGCTCTGCATCGTGAGTGTGCAAAATACCATAGAGAAGATGCTCGGTTCCAACATAATTTTGTTCGTATTCATAGGCAAGAAGCATGGCTTTTTCCAGAGCTTTTTTGGAAAGGGCACTGAGTTCTGCAAGTGTGGCAGTATTTGCTCCTGCTACCGGTGCTTTGCTATGGAGTTCTTGTTTTTCAAGAATTTGAGTGATTGTTCGTTCGTCAAATTTGAGTTTGATAAGAACTTCACTCCCAAGAGAGCCTTTTTCTTGGAGGACAGAAAGCAAAAGATGCAGCGGTTTTACTTGTGGGTGTTTGAGAGAGGTAGCAAAACCAATGGCGCGGGCCAGGACATTTTTGAGGTGTCCAGAAAGATTGTCAAGAATTTGTTTGGGATTCATAAAAAAAGAGGGGCTTCATTTACTTGCC
>CAZQRI010000005.1:0-16078 GCA_964595805.1 uncultured Gammaproteobacteria bacterium | reverse complement strand
TGCTTCAATAGCAAGTCCTTTCAAACGATCAATAAGCTTATTCATGGTTTCTGTATTTTTTTGCTGTGCTTCGGCAACAGTCGGAGCATCCGAAATCATACCCATAGTTGTCATTGCAATGTCAGGAACTACGGTAATTTTTCCCTGACTTTCTACACTAATGGTATGTTCTGGAGCATCGGCTTTTCCAATAAAATAAAAACTTTTCAAATTATTTCGGATCATGGTTCCTACAAGCACCGTAGAATACACTAAAAGTATTCCAGCAAGTGTTGCTAACAGTTTACGACCAAAATCCATATTTTTGAGATGGCGCATATAGGCACGACTGCATTCTTTGTTAAAACAACAGTCATGGGCTTCGTACATTCCCTCTTTGGGATGTGCGGCAGAAGATTTGACAGGCATAAAATATATATTAAAAGTACTCTTAGTATACCATGATTTTTAATCTATGGGAATAATATAGTGTTTACAGATACAATCGAAAGGCGTATTTCCATACACACTCACCTGTTCAAATTGCATAGGAAGCTCCATAATCGAAATACCTTTTGAAAGGCAATACTCTTTTGCCCCGCGAAAAATAAAGGCTAACTTTTCTCGACTCGTTGCACGTTCGGCACTTCCATCATCCGATGCACGGGTTTTTACCTCAATAAAACAAAGTGTTTTTTCCCCTTTTATTTCATGCCAAGCGATAATATCAAGCTCTGATTTTTTTTGTTTATAATTTCTTTCCAAAATTTCGTATCCTTTTTCAACAAGAAATTCTACTGCCTTTTGTTCTCCCCAAGCTCCAATTTCTTGTTTTTGTGTCTTCATAATCTTTCTTCGTGACGAAACAGAACAATACCATGATGATACTTTCCAACAGGAAATTCTTCTTGTACCAAAAAACCTTCTTGCTTTGCCCAAGCTTTTATACGAGAAAAATTAACAAATTTATCATCTTTTGGTCCCATAGCAGAGTTTACTTTGCTCAGCCAATCTACAATGAGCAAACGTGATTTAGGAGAAAGTAATCTTTTTGCTTCTGCCAAAATCAAATCAGGCTTATCGCAAAAAGAAAGTGTATTGACAAGAAATATCACATCAAGTGATTTTTCTGGAATGGCGGTTTTTCCTTTTTCAAGATCTGACCAAATTGGATGAATATTCACAAAAGATTCCATTTCTGCACGTTTTTTTATATTTTCCAAAACTGATTTCAAAATATCTACCGCATAGACGATTCCTTTTTCACCAATCAAAAGAGCCGCGGGAAAAACAATATGGCCGCTACGATCACTTCCAAAATCAGCCAGGTGCATTCCTTTTTGCAATTGAGCTTTTTGGAACAAAAGTCCTGGATCAATCATGAGATTATTCATACTATTGTTGTAAACCTCCAAACATACCACCAAAGATACCAAGTATTATATTTCCAAGGGTTCCGGTCATGGCCATAATCGCACCAAAAAACAAAATAATACCCAAGAGTTTATACATAGTACGGCTACCATCTCCACCGAGATGTTCCTCTGCCCAACTACTTTTTCCAAAACTTTGCAAAAACCAGTCTGCTTTGATCGTCATGAAAACACCCAAAACCATAACTAAGATACCAAAAAGATACGTCATAAAAATGCAAGTCAAAATTTTCTCTAGTATACACTTTTTTTGAAAAAAAAGAAAACCAGGAGCACCTTGCCACTGGTTTTTTGGAAAATATACAAACTACAAAGCGTTTTGAATTTCTTCCTCAAGAGAAGCAAAATCAAGAGCTCCAGAAATAGGGATTACTTCACCTTTACTATTGAAAAGTAAAGTGTAAGGAGTTCCCTGTGCGCCAGCACTCATGGCATCAGCAATATCTTCATCTACTTTTTGTGAATATTTTTCAGTTTTATAGCAAGTATTAAAAGTTGGAACATCAACTCCTGCTTGTACGGCATAACTTGGAAGTTTACTCAAATCTAAACTATCATTTGAATTGGTATTGGCAAAAAGAATATCTGCAAATTGCCAAAATTTTCCTTGTTCACCAGCACATTCACTGGCAAGCGCTTCTGCGCGAGCCTGCGAATGCAAAGATTCGAGTGGATATTGACGAAAAACCCAGCGTACACGATCCCCATATTTTGCCATAACCTGTTTCATCGTTGCATGAAATTGTTTGCAATAAGGACATTCAAAATCTGCATATTCAATCAACGTTACCTTTGCTTTCATGTTTCCTGTAATATGATCAAAATTATCATCGACTTTCAAATATTTAATATCTGAGTTTTGTTCATCTTCAATAAATTGAGGAGGTGTTTCAATTCCATGAGTAAATATATCAAGTGGATTCATATCGTCAAAATTCAAATCCGGATTAGTCCATGGGTCTTCATTCAAATTATTATCAAGAGGCAAATTATTCATCAGATCTTGTGAAAAAGAATCTCCAAAACCACTAAAAACCTGCGCAAAAGCATCTGTAAAATACTGCGTAAAAAATTCCCCGATATTATCAATCGGCGCGCCAATTTGAAATTGATAGATAGGAGAAAGTACAGGGATACGGTCACGACGGTATCCAACATAATCAAGCAAGGTTTCGTTTTTTACATAGTGACGCATCATACGACCTGTCTTTGCATCTGGCAAAGTCACGTATATTTTGGAAAGGTTATCACTATATCGAAACAAATAAGCGCCCTCTGAAAATACATCCTCACTTGTTTTGATTTCGCTTCCTTCTACAAATTTTTCGAGTGTTGCCTCTGGAACAGTCTCTACCCAAGAAGGATCAAAACCCATCGTAGCAAGAAGCTCCTTACTTGCAATTTTATTTTTGAAGACAGACAAAACAAAATAAATACTGTCACTACTTGGTGATTTTATAAGGGATCCTGTTCGTGGAAAATATTTTGGTCCCATGGTCACAGGCAAAAGATCAGTTTTTACAGCAGACAATTTTGCCCCACTGGTTACCTGAACAGCATTCCATGAATCAAAATAAGAAAAATACTCATCTTGATTGAGGAGCTGTTTACTGCAATGATCAGTGATATAATACACCGCAGGACTCTGGGCTGTTTTATACGCCCCACCACTCGTAAGTGGACAGCTGGCTGCAGAAACAGGACCTGGAACCAAGCCAAAAATTCCAGCACACAGCAACAAAGCTGATACAATATACTTCATAGGTAACTACAAAAATTAAAAATAACGAAAGAACTTCTCAAGAATAACAGTTTTGAAAATATTTTGCAAAAAAACTCTAAAATTTAGAGATGTCTCGATCTGAAAAAAGATTCAAAGTCCAATTGGCAGCAACTTTGAATTTTTTTTGCCAAGAAATAAGCTTGCTCAAATATATTGTACGCCATATCCACCAAGCCAAATGACCACTCAAAGAAAAATGCGACATTTCCCCCATCGCCATCCATTGTCCAAGAGAAACCAGCGAACCTTTATGGTGATAGACAAAAGCGTGCAAAGGTTTTTGAGAAAGTAAAGCAGCAATATTACTGGCAGCACAAGCAGCTTCTTTGACCGCGACCTGGGCAAGAGCTGGCAGGGGTTTTTGGGTATGTGGGTCTATATAACCTGACATATCACCAAGCACAAATACTTCCGGGTAATCTTTCATATTGAGCGTACTTTCCACAGGAATTGTCCCATTTTTATTTTTTGCGATATCTTCATTGAAATTCACAGAAATGGGAGTAATACCCGCAGTCCAGATAGGAGTAGACGTTTCAATCAAATCACCATTTTTACAGGTCACACCTCTTTCATCAATACTTACTACTTCGGTACTCAGCAATACTTTTACAGATTTTTTTGTCAGCACCTCAAAACTTTTTTTCCGCAATTTTTCTGAAAACATAGACAAAAGTTCTGTATCTCGATGAAGCAAAACAACTTCTGCCTCACGCACAATATTTGCTTTACAAAAATATTTATCAAGTGTTCCATGAAAAAATTCTATCATTTCTGCAGCAAGTTCTACTCCTGTTGGCCCTCCACCAATAATGACCATACGAAGTAATTTTCGACGTTCTTTTTCATCACTTACTTTGAGGGCTTGTTCACAAACTTCAATACAGCGATTTTTAATATGCTTTGCATCATCCAAATTTTTGAGGGTCAAACAACGTTCCTCGGCACCAGGGATCCCAAAAAAATGAGAGGTGCTTCCAAGTGCAAGCACCAAATAATCATAGTGAATTCCCTCATGCGATGTTTTGATATATTTTTCTTTGAGTGAAATTGATTCTACTTCGGCGACATGAAACTCGGCAAGACAACAACCCAAAACTTTTCGAATTGGTTCGGTAATATTTTCTGGATCAATACTTCCTGTTGCTACTTCGTGTAAGAGCGGTGTAAACAAAAAATAATTTGTACGACTGACCATCACCAATTCTACATTTTTATCATGATGGTATATTTTGTGAAGATGTTTATAAGCATAGACACCTGCAAAACCCGCACCGAGGATAACGATGCGTTTTTTTTCTGTTTGCATAATTCAAGATATTAACGAATACCAACTTTGCGACGAACTTCTTCCATTGTTTTTTGAGCAATACTACGAGCTTTTTCTGCGCCAAGATTCAAAACATCGGCGATTTCATCATGATTCGCGAGAAGCTGCGTTCGACGAGTACGAAACTCTTCAAAGTATCCTGAAATAGCGTTTGCCAAGTCAGTTTTGAGGTCTCCATATCGAATCGAACCATCTTTTTCTGCCTCGCTGTATTGTTTATACAACTGAGGGGTAGCAAAATATTTCAACAGTTCAATAAGATTATTGGCTCCAGGAGATCCACTTCCTCCTTCACTAGCCGTGACGGCTTTTTTGAGTTTTTTCATAATAAGTTCTGGTTCGTCACAAAGTTCAATAATAGTGTCAACACCATGACTTTTACTCATCTTTTTCTCGGGTTCCAAAAGACTCATGATTTTGGGAGTTTCAGTGAGAAGTGGTTTTGCTTCAGGAAAATAATTTCCATAGCGATTATTAAACCAGCGTGCACAATCACGAGTAAGCTCCACATGCTGAATTTGATCTTGCCCCACAGGAACAAGCGTTCCATGATAAAGCAAAATATCTGCAGCCATGAGAGCTGGATAGGTCAGAAGACCAGTATTAATATTTTTTACTTGTCGCGCAGATTTATCCTTGAACTGGGTCATGCGTTCAAGCTCGGCAATCGGAGTAATGGTATTAAAAATCCAAGCAAGTTCAGTACACTCTGGCACATGAGACTGTACAAAAATAGTAGACTTGTGTGGATCAAGCCCGATGGAAAGTATATCAATGGCCGTTCGAGTGATTTGATCACGACGAGTTTTGGCATCCATGTCCCCTGTCAGAGAATGCAAATCTACAATCATAAAATAGCAGTCGTACTTACCACTGTTTTGCATATCCACCCAATTTTTCATGGCACCAAGATAATTTCCAATATGAGGGTTTCCGGTCGGCTGAATGCCTGAGACGACAATAGGTTTTGACATACAAAAAAATTCTACCTAGCTTGAACTAGAGTCAAAAATTACCACCCTAGTGTAGGTGATTTCGAGAAAAAAGACAAGTTTTTCTATTTTCAAAATCAAAAAACAATGATATTCTAGAGCCATAATCATACTCTTATTTTACTCTATGTTCGAACACAAAGATCAAGGGAGAGATTTGGCTATTTTTGAATCCGAGGTTTCACAGCAAATAAACAGCTATCTCAACCAAGAACCACGCCCGAGCATTGAAATGATTGCTGATTATTTGGGTGTATATAATCTGGTACAAATAGACAAACGACGTGGCGCCAAAACACTCAATATTCCAGAGGTAAAAAAAGAAGTTGCACGACGAACCTGGGAACAAGCCCAAAAGCAACACCAAAACCCAAAGCTTCCCCTCCTCCCAGAATATATTGAAAAAATAGTGACACCACCAGACGAAGGAGAAATTATTCCTGGGAGTGGAAAAGGAATAGAAGCAAAACGCGTTTTTCCAAGAACACAGTATCTTCTTGAATTATTTCAAGAACATGGAATTGCGTTTGAAAATCCTATTGCGGGAAGAAATAGTCCACATATGATGAGAGAAGATCATACTTATTTTTTCTTTTATATCCCCAGTTTGCATGTGGCTGTCAATGTCAATAACCAAGAAGGCAATGCAACCTTTATTTTTTACCAAGTTCCCGACAAAGATACCGTAAAAAATACACTGGTACCTCTGAGTAAAAAATCTTACGAAGATCCACACTTGAACTCTTACCCAATGGTCCAAGTGAATTGGACAGATGATAAAGAATCATGGAAATTGGCAATTCTTGATGCACTCACAGCCCCCATACAAAAAACTGAAAAGAATGAATTATCCGCATCACAAACCGACCAAGAACTTGATCCAAAACTTCAAAAATATTTGGCTGAATTGAAACAGGCATATGAAGAATGGAAAAGCGAAGCAGAAGAAACTCGAGGAAAATTTAATACTGAATGGCTTCGAAAACATGGGTTTCGATACACCTATGATTGGGCGATGGCCAATGGTGGGCTTGAAGCATTCCTCCGTTTTGCTCCAGCAGAAATTCAACTTTCTTTTCAGGTAAAACACAAAAAAAGACGTGATAGAGCAACAGCCCTCCAAGAACTTGAGCAAGCACATAACAAGTGGAAAAGTGAGCCACAAGAAACTCGAGGTGCATTTAGCCCAGCTTGGTTTGGAAAAAATAACTTCCACGCACTCTATGACTGGATAAACGAAAGAGAAAACATAAAACAATTTATCACACAAGCAGCACCAGAAATCCAAAAAGATTTTGAAATAGTAAGAGAAAAAAGTATTAAACAAATGATTGACGAGTTTGAAAAAGCATATCAAAAATGGAAAAGCGAAGCAGAAGAAACCCGTGGTCGTTTCAACTCAGCCTGGATGAGAAAGAATAAATTTGGATATATATATAGTTGGGCTGAAAAACATATGGGGATGAGACTATTTGTCACCTACGCTTCCCCAGAAGCGCAAATACATTTTACACTCGAAGAACGGAAAACGCCTGTATTGACAAGAAATGAAACACAGGCACTCATAGAAATTCAACAAGCCTATCAAATATGGAAAAGCGAAGCAGAAGAAACCCGTGGTCGTTTCAATACCACCTGGATCCAAAAAAATAAATTTGCAGGTCTCTATGACTGGGCACATAAAAATGGTGGTATCGATGCCCTGATTGCCAAAGCAGCTCCAGAAATTCAAGAAGTATTTACCCATAAAAAAAGTAATACCTTAAACTAACACATGTCCACAACAAAAAAAATCACGACTCATGTCGTGATTTTTTGTCTTTACTTTAGTTACTACGAGGTGGAAAAGGTTTGCGGAATCCGCCAGCACCCTGTCCCCCACGAGGAGGTCCCATAGGCCTTCGTTCTTGTTCTACATAGCCTTCTGGTTTTGGTAAAAGTGCTTTCATTGAGAGGTTCACACGTCCCATAGAATCAATTTCTTTGACTTTTACTTTGACCACATCACCAAGTTTCAATACATCACTTGGTTTATTGACACGATCATAGCTAATTTCAGATACATGCACAAGTCCATCTTTGTTTGGAGTCAGAGATACAAAAGCACCAAAGTCTTCAATACGAACCACTTTTCCTTCGTAAATTTCCCCTGCAGTAATATCTTTGGTAATTTCGTTCACGCGATCAATAGCCATTTGCATTTTTGTCGCATCCACTGATGTGATAAGTACACGTCCATCTTGTTCAATATCAATATCAACTCCAGTTTCTTCCACAATCTTCTTGATCGTCTTTCCACCAGGCCCGATAAGATCACCAATTTTTTCTGGATTAATCTGAATAGTAACGATTCGAGGAGCATACGGAGAAAGCTCTGCTCGAGGAGTTGCAATTACTGTTGCCATTTTGTCCAAAATAGTTTTACGAGCTTCGAGTGCTTGTTTCAATGTTTGTTCGACAATGTCCCAAGTCAAACCTTGAGTCTTCGTATCCATTTGAATAGCCGTAATACCATCTTCTGTACCCGCAATTTTGAAGTCCATTCCTCCATGTCCATCTTCTACATCTTGAAGGTCAGTGAGTACTTTGTAATTACCTTTGTCGTCAGAGGCAAGTCCCATTGCAATACCAGCTACAGGTTTACGAAGTGGAACTCCAGCAGCCATAAGTGACAAACTTGATCCACAGGTTGAAGCCATTGAACTTGATCCGTTTGAACCAAGAACTTCTGACACCACGCGAATTGCGTATGGAAAGTCTGCTTCGAGTGGCAATACTGGTTCAAGAGCACGCTCAGCAAGAGCTCCATGCCCGATGGCACGGCGTCCTGGTCCGCGAAGTGGTCCAGCTTCTCCATAAGAGTATGGAGCATCATTGTAGTGATGCATATAACGTTTCTTTCCATCTTCTTCCATACTATCAAGAGTCTGTACGTCTCCAGGAGCACCAAGGGTCACAATAGAAAGAACTTGTGTATCACCACGCATAAACATACCAGAACCATGCACACGAGGAAGCAAATCTACTTCCACTTGAAGTTCACGAATTTCTGTAATTGCACGTCCATCAAGACGTTGATTTTTGCTCAAAATTCTTTCTGAAATAACATCTCCAATACTGTATTTAAGCTGAGAGAGTGCTCCCGAAAGAACTTTTTCATCAATTTCTTTATCTGCAAAAAATTCTTTTGCTTTTGTTTTCAGAGCATCGATCATAGCAACACGATCGGCCTTTGTAATTTTGTTTGAGTTGAAAATCATTGACTCAGCATTATCTGCAATAAATTGTTTTACAAGTGCTGCGGCCTGACTTTCTGGTGTTTCTTTAACTTCTGGAGTAATTTTTGCAAGTCCTGCTTCTGCTTGAATTTTTTTGATAAAATCTACGACTGTTTGCATTTGTGTACTGCCCCATTTCATAGCATCAAGCATTTTTGCTTCGGGAACTTCACTTGCTCCAGCTTCTACCATGATAAGTTTTTCTGCAGTTCCAGCAACCACAAGATCAAGTGTTTTATTGGCTTCGAGTTCACTTGATGTCACATTCAAAATGTATCCACCTTCGGCATTCAAACCAACACGAGCAGCCGCAATAGGACCATTCCAAGGAATAGATGAAAGTGAAAGCGCAACTGAAGCTGCCACAAGACCAGTAATTGCAGCATCATTTTCTCCATCAACAGCAAGTGCTGTAATAATTACCTGTACATCTTCACGAATACTTTCGTCAAAAAGTGGACGAATGGAACGATCAATAAGACGTCCTGCGAGAATCGCTTCGTCACTTGGTCTTCCTTCACGTTTCATAAAGCGTGAACCTTTGATTTTTCCTGCGG
Organism: uncultured Gammaproteobacteria bacterium; assembly: GCA_964595805.1. Taxonomy (GTDB): domain Bacteria; phylum Patescibacteriota; class Patescibacteriia; order Magasanikbacterales; family UBA922; genus CAYTKU01. The sequence goes on along the minus strand of CAZQRI010000005.1, from coordinate 6,726 downwards.
CGTAGAGTTTTTCTTCAAAATCTACAGAAAGAGGAAAATAATCCAATCCAGGGCGAATGTTACTACTTTTTACAACCGTTGCCATAATCACTGTTTCACCATACTGAACAGTACATGAGGCATTTGTTTGGAGAGCAAGGCGTCCTGTCTCCACAGTGAGGGTACGTCCACCCCACAGCATTTCCCATTTTTTTGTTTGCAACATATATATGTATGCTTATATTGGTCCTAAGGCGAAAGATCCTTTTATAAATTTAGGGATCTCGATGTCTTAGGGCCAACTTTAATAAATAAATTAACTCGGAATTATGTATTTAACCTTTTCGCTTTCCTCACCCTGGGCTCAGGGATGACCTCTGCGGAGGTCATAACCCGCTCAAAGCTTAAACACCTAACTCCTCACAATTTATTTATTTCACTATTTTTTACTTTCTTTTGTTCGTTCGAAATCGTACGGGAGGTCTTTCAGCAATCAAAAACATTTCTTTTCCCTCACTCAAATTCACAAAATCATCACAGGCATCAACCAGTTTACTCGAGGTAGTTTCACCAAAGGCAACCACTTCGACTTGCTTTCCTGTACTTTTTTGCAAATATTCTACGAGTGGGACATAATCACCATCTCCAGAGACTAAGATTATAGCATCAAGAGAGGATGAAAGTCGAATTGCATCTACCGTAAGCCCTACATCCCAGTCTGCTTTTTTGCTTCCACTACTAAAAATTTGCAAATCTTTTTCGCGAGTTTCAATCCCTTGATTATACAAGGCTTCAAAAAATGGTTGTTCGTCCTGAGATTCTGTTCGAACCACATAAGCAATGGCACGAATAAGCTTTCGCCCAGCAACTGCCTCACGAACAATATTTCCAAAATGAACTTTTTTGCCATGAAGATGCCGTGCACTATAGTACAAGTTCTGAACATCAATAAAAACCCCACCGCGCTGGTCGGGGTGTTTTAATGGATTTTTTTTATTCGGCAATGTCTGATTCATTTGGTTCTTCTTCGTCGTTTTCAATAGTTTGTTTGATAAGTGTTTTTGCTTGTTTGAGTTTCAATTTTTTAACCAAATCTTCGTATGATTGTGCATTTTCTTTTTTCAAATAACGAAGAAGTCTTCGACGTGCACCTACTTTACGAAGGAGACCTCGGCGACTTGAATGGTCTTTTGGGTGAAGTTTCAAATGTTCTACCAATTCATCAATTTCAGTAGAAAGAAGGGCAATTTGCACTTCACTTGATCCAGTATCCCCAGCGTGGGTCTGAAATTTCTTGATAACTTTTCCCTTTTTGTCTTTTTCTAACATACATGCCAAAAGTTTAGCGGGCCTATGGTTCGCATGTATCCCGACTCAGCCGGGGGCATCCAAGGTCCGTTCCCCTCGTGAGAGGGATTAAATGATAGGAGCAGTATACCAGAAAGAAGGCGCTTTTGTCAAGGGTACTATTGACAGTGACGATTTTATGCTATACTATAAGCACCTTATATTTTCATCTCTCTATGCCAGAAAGTTTGAATCCAAAAAAGCCCTTTTTTAAGACCTTTTTTGGCATTATTACGCTTCTTATTCTCTCACTTTTGGCCCTTGCTCTTGTCGTTTTTGTGAGTTTTTTCGGATACTACCTCTGGGCCCAAAAATATGCCTCTCCAGAACTGCAAAAAGAGCTCTCTGAGCGCTACAATCCATCCTTTACCAAAGCCCCAGGTCTTGGAGGACAAGCCAGCCAAACAAACAAAAATGTTGCTGCCTTTATACGAAACCATAATGCCACCTTTGGCCCAGAAAAAGCCCCTATTACTATAGTTGCCTTTATTGATTTTGAATGCCCTTATTCTCATAAATCCTACCCTATTTTTGAAGAAGTCCTCAAAAAATATGGCCCCACTGTCCGTGTGGTCTTCAAAAACTTTCCAATCCAGTCTATTCATGAACATGCCCTGCTTGCCTCACTTGCGGGAGCCTGTGCACAAGAACAAAACAAATTTTGGCCCTATTATAGAGAAGTTTTTGCAATGTCCACCATTACAGAAGAACTTTTGAAATCAAAAGCAACAGAGCTCAAACTTGATACAACAAAATTTTCAAGCTGTATTGACAAACAAGATTACAACAAAAATGTTATGGAAGACTTCCAAGATGGAATTGCTCTTGGTGTTGAAGGAACCCCAACTTATTTTGTAAATCAACAAAAAGTAGAAGGGGTACTCGATAGTTCTGGTTGGGATCAAGTACTTCTCAAAGAAATTCAAAAGAAAAAATAACCTAATTTTTCTTCTCTTCACTCTATGTCAAAATATATAATCTCCTTTCTTTTTTTCGGATTTCTTTTGGGAGGACTTCCACTGAGCACAAAAGCCCAATCAGCAGCACCTCTTGATGCTCGTTGTTTTACACAAACAGAATGTAAAGCAGCTCGTGCAAAAATGAACCTACCAATAGAAGAACAAGTAAAAGGATTTTATAACAACACGTCCGAAACACGTGAAGCGTGCGAAAACAAAAAAGACTCTGCAGGTATTGAACTTGGTTTTTGTCTTCCTGCAGGACAAGCAGTTACCACCGTAAAATTTGGAGGCACCACAAAATTTGCCAATATTGGTATCTTTATCCAATACATTTATCGCTATGGCATTATTTTTGCAGGTATCCTTGCGGTGATCATTATTATTATATCAGGCCTCCAATGGACATCTTCTGGAGGCAACAGTAGTACCATTGAATCTGCCAAAAATAGAATTACAGGAGCTCTTACGGGACTTATCCTTGTTGCTTGTTCCTATATTATCCTCAATACCATAAATCCAGCTACCGTCAATCTACGTCTTCCACAAATATGGCTCCTAAGGCAAGACCGAATTCAAAACCAACACGAATTTTGTATGTCGGTACCAGCAACTCCAACAGGAGAACGAGGAAAATTTACTATACCAAAAATCGCCCCTTATAGCGAAAATTTTCAATCTATTCCACCAGAACAATTCAAAGAAATTTATACTCTTGGAAGTATCAATGACCGATACCAAGAAGTATTTCCTCCAAAAACAGAAAATAATCCAGGTGCAAGCTGTGGACAAAAAATGGTTATCCAAGATACCCAAGGAACTTCTTGTGTGACAACCTACTGTCCCGAAGGACAACTTTGCTTTGCAAAAGAAGGAAAATGTAAACCTGGCCCAGAAAAAGGTGGTATAGCTGGAACAATCGCTGCCCGCGATGGAAAGTATTTGGATGATATTTGGCTCAAAATTGTCTGTACCGACGAAAATGGAAATAGTTATATACGAGATATTGATAGTGCAAATCTCGGAGATGGTGTTGATTCCTATCAATTTTCTGATGTTACAGTCCAAGGAACCAGTGCCTGTGGAGATGCAAAAAACATAGCTGGCTATTTTTTTACTATCGAAGTAAATGACTCTGACTCTCTCAATACCACAGATGATCAATGGATAGGAGGAAAATCATTTTGCAGAATAAATGGACCAAGTTGTGGATTTTATGGATACAATGGATCTCTCAACGACTCTGACGCCGAACCCTTTATTGGACCCATGATACAGACCCAGGAACTTTTTCTTCCTGCAGAAATTGACCGCGGATTCAAATGTGATTTTAGCAACACGGTTGATGCCATGCCAAACATGGGAAATTCATTTAGTGCCTATGTATTTTATGCAGGAGTCAACTACCTCCTCGATACAAACTCACGACCAGACAATGAAAGTGCCGAATTTGGAACCCTGAGCGGAAAATGTCCAGCTCTGAATAAAAAAGAAAAAGACTGGGATAAATATATTCAAACACTCAAAGATAAAAATAAAAAATAATAACTCATTCTATTATACAGACTGATCCACTTATGAAGTCAATCAAAATTACGAATGCACGGGTGCATAACCTCAAAAACATTTCACTTGAAATTCCAAAAAATACACTCAGCGTCATTACCGGTTTATCTGGATCAGGAAAATCCTCACTTGCCTTTGACACTATTTATGCAGAAGGCCAACGCCGTTACGCAGAAAGTCTCAGTGCTTATGCACGCCAATTTATGGACGTGCAAGACAAACCTGATGTCGATGAAATAAAAGGCCTTTCACCAACCATTGCCATAGACCAAAAAAATATTTCCCAAAATCCACGTTCTACAGTAGGAACCACAACAGAAATTTATGATTATCTGCGTCTTTTGTTTTCTCGCATTGGAGTACAGTACGATCCAGAGAGCAATACTCCCGTAATCAAATACAGCAAAGGAGAAATTATTGAAATTTTGCGCAAAGTAGCACGAAGCAAAAGTGTTTCCTTATTCTGTCCACTTGGTGAGCAAACAGGAGCAAATGCAAAAAACATGATTCAAGGACTTGATGCTACACACTGTGAATTTGTGCGTATCAATGGTAGTAAAATGAAACTTGGCGAAGCCAAAAAATTTGCATTCAATGCAAGTAATACCTACGAAGTTGATGTACTCCTTGGAAAACTCGAAGGAGATACCAAGAGAAAAATTCCTGCACTCGTAGAAAAAGGACTGGACCTCAGTAATGGAACAGTCATGGTTTTGGATGAAGAAAGCGGTGAAGAAGAATTCTATCGAACATTCCCCTATTCAGCAAACTCAGAAAAACATTTTGATCCCGTAGAACCAAGAACTTTTAGTTTCAATAGTCCTTATGGTGCCTGTCATCGTTGTACAGGACTTGGATTCACACTCGATGTTGACCCAGAACTCGTCATTCCAAATCCACGCCTCACACTCGCCGAAGGAGCCATTCAACCCTGGACTCGTATTGTTGGGAACCAATCATTCTACCAAAAACTTCTTGCTGAAGTTGCTTTGGTTCATGGATTTTCCGAACATACTCCCGTTCAAGAGCTCACGGACAGCGCTATTCAAATCTTGCTCTATGGAACCGGCAGAAAAAGTTATGTCATTGATCACAAAACAGTAACCTTTGATGGGGTTATTCCCAATCTTCTTGGACGTTACATGGAAACAGATTCTGATTACATCAAAAAAGAAATTCAAGAATACATGCGTGAAAAACTCTGTCCCGTATGTCAGGGAAAACGATTGAAACCAGAATCGCTTGCGGTAAAAATTGGAAATTATTCTATTGGTGACTTAGTAGAAAAAAGTATTGAAGAAGCACTGTTCTTTTTTGAAGGAGAGAAAAAATCTGGCAGTCCACTTCTTGAAGCCATAAAAAAAGAACAATTTGTTATCGCAGAACCTATTATACGAGAAATTGTAGGCCGCCTCAAAAATTTGATCGAGGTCGGACTTCCCTACCTCACACTCGACCGATCTGTTACTACTATTTCTGGAGGAGAAGCACAACGTATACGTCTCTCGACACAACTTTCCACAGGACTTACTGATGTTATCTATGTTCTTGACGAACCCTCTATTGGGCTTCATCCAAAAGATAATACCAAACTCATCCATACATTAAAAACTCTGCGTGATCTTGGGAATACTGTCATTGTCGTAGAACACGACGAAGCCATGATTGAAGCAGCAGACTTTGTTGTTGATATTGGACCAGGAGCTGGAACCTATGGAGGTGAGATTATGGCCATGGGAACACCAGAGGCTATCAAAAAAAGCAAACATTCTTTGACAGGAGCCTATATCTCTGGGAAAGAACGTATCGAAGTACCAAAAAAATTCCGCAGCGGAACTGGGAAAAAAATTCAAATTATTGGAGCAAACGCGAATAACCTCAAAAATGTTTCCATATCTATTCCACTTGGAACTTTTGTTTCTATTACGGGTGTATCTGGTTCTGGAAAATCAAGTCTTATTATTGATATCTTAAGTAAATCACTTAGCAAACATTTTTACCGAGCAAAAGAAGAACCCGGTGATCACAAAGAAATCAAAGGGATTGAACACATTGATAAAGTTATTAGTATTGACCAAACACCAATCGGACGCACCCCTCGTAGTAACCCTGCGACCTACACCAATGTATTTACTGCTATTCGTGATTTGTTTACCGCACAACCAGAAGCAAAAATGCGTGGATTCAATGCCGGCATGTTTAGTTTCAATGTCAAAGGTGGTGGACGTTGTGAGGCCTGCAGTGGTGAAGGATACAAACGCATTCCAATGCAATTTTTGGCCGATGTATTTGTAGAGTGCAATGATTGTCATGGTGCACGCTATAACAAAGAAGCCCTTGAAATTCACTATCGTGGAAAAAATATTGCTGACGTACTTTCTCTCACGGTTGAAGATGCCTATGTATTTTTTCGAGATGTTTCGGCTATCAGTGAAAAGCTCAATGTCCTTCGTGATGTAGGTCTTGGATATTTACACCTTGGACAAGCTGCCACACAACTCTCTGGTGGTGAAGCACAACGCATCAAACTTGCAACCGAACTTTCTCGAAGATCCACTGGAAAAACACTCTATATTCTTGATGAACCTACAACCGGACTTCACTTTGAAGATATCAAACGCTTACTGCATGTACTGTCACAACTTGTAGACAAAGGAAATACCGTTATTACCATTGAACATAATCTTGATGTAATCAAATGTTCTGACTGGGTCATTGACCTTGGACCAGAAGGTGGTGCCAAAGGAGGAGAACTCGTAGCCGAAGGAAATCCTCGCGAAATTATAAAATCTCCACGAAGCTTTACTGGAAAATACCTCAAAGAACTTTTGAAGTAAGATGAATCGTCGCAATATACATTGCGACGTAAGTATTC
>CAZQRI010000004.1:14481-16454 GCA_964595805.1 uncultured Gammaproteobacteria bacterium | reverse complement strand
GAGGCCCTACCTGTTTTTGTTTTTCAAGAACCACACGGCGACTTTGCCAAGACTCATCGGCAAAAACTCCTTGGGGTTCCTCAGAGGCAAGACTTCCTCCAAGTTCTGGAGAAAGAAGCGAATAGTGTTTCCATTTTTTGGCCCCAGTATTTTCAAAACTCAAAATAAGCTTTATTTGATCTCCACCTTGTGCAGTTACCTGTCTTTTACTTTGCAAAACAGGAGTCGCATCATAAGGTTCGGGTTCAATAACTTTTGCTGGAACAGGAGGCAGCGAAACTTGTTCAGACGAAATTTCTGGAGTTTTTGTAGGGCTTATCGTTTTTGCGGGAACAACTTTTATTTTAAAGAAAAAATATCCCTTATTCACCCAACTTGCATTTTCTGCAGCAAGTGCAAATTCTTCGGTATAATCCCCTGTTTTTGTAGGAGCCTTGAGTTCAATAGAAAGTTCGCCAAGAGAGCCAGGTTTTACTGTCCCTTTTATTTTTGCGCTTTGAGATTTTTCAAGCCAATTTTTGCCAGCAAAAGGCGATGCCCGATATTTTGGCTCGACCGTATAAGCAGAAAGATAATGCGAACCTTTTTCGTTCCAAGTTTCTGTACCGGTATTTTTGAATTTTACGATCACCGTCTTGGTCGAACCAGCCTCCATAACAATAGGATCTGGAATCGACTGCGAAACAAATTTTGCAGAATAGGATTCTGCATCTTTGATTGTTAAATGCGGATCAGCAGCCGAAACAGGAAGCGCAAAAAACAGTGAAAACAAAAAAATAAGTGAAAAAATGCGTAATTTCATAGTATATGTACTATAGCATTTTTTTTGCTTTTTTGGAAGTAAAATGGTATCGTAATGCTACTATGTCTACGACTCGTCAAATCGCACACAATACCATCATCCAAATGATCGGAAAAATAGTAAGTACAGGGCTCGGTCTTTTGGCTATTGCTATGATGACTCGCTATCTTGGTGTAGAAAAATTTGGTTGGTATGTAACGGCTATTTCTTTTTTGCAATTTGCCGGAATCTTAATTGACTTTGGACTCATCCCCGTCACAGCACAAATGCTCGGTGAAGGACACCATGAAAAAACAAAACTCTTTCAGAATTTACTTTCATTTCGTTTTTTAAGCGCATTTATTTTTCTTGCTATCGTTCCTTTTATAGCACTCTTCTTTCCCTACCCCACAGAAGTCAAAATAACCATTGCCATGAGCAGTCTTTCTTTTTTCGCAATTTCTATCAACCAAATCATAACTGGATTTTTTCAAAATGAACTCAAAATGCATCTTGCGGCACTTGGAGAATTTATAGGACGCATCGTACTTGTGGTCGGTTTATTTTTTATGATAAGAATAGGAAGCGAATTTCTTCCTCTCATGATACTCATTGTTATCTCCACAATTGCCTATACCATTGCCCTTTTAATCTTTGCAAGCAAATATATAAAACTCGGCTTTCGTTTTGATACAGAAATTTGGATTTCTATTATTACAAAAATGTGGCCTATTACCCTCTCTATTATTTTCAATGTTGTCTACCTCAAAGGAGATATTTTACTTCTTTCATTTTATCGATCACAAACAGAAGTCGGTATGTATGGGGCAGCCTACCGAGTTCTTGATATTGTTACACAAGTTGCTATGCTTACCATGGGTATACTTTTGCCGCTCCTCGCAGGAAGCTTTGCACGAAAAGCCAAAGAAGAATTCAAAGCAAACTACGAAAGAGCCATTATCTCCATGCTCCTTCTTGGAATACCTATGGCAGTAGGTATGTTTATCCTGGCCGAACCACTTATGAATTTTATTGCTGGTAGTGATTTTCGCTCTGGCGCAAAACCACTTCAAATACTTTCACTTGCTGTCATTGGACTTTTTATTGGGGCTATTTATGGACATACGGCCGTAGCACTCAACCGCCAAAAACAAACCATGGTTATTTATATTTCTGCAGCCGTTCTTACACT
>CAZQRI010000004.1:0-14471 GCA_964595805.1 uncultured Gammaproteobacteria bacterium | reverse complement strand
TCTTGTTTTTATTCCAAAATATGGCATGATGGGAGCGGCCTGGATGTCTGTATTTTCTGAGCTCTATGTCGGTATACTTTTATTTATAATGATACACCGATTTGTAAAACTTTCACTTCCGCATGCCTATATCTTCAAAATTATACTATCATCTTTTATCATGGGAATTGTTATCTACTCTTTGCGCAGTCTTCCTGTACTTTTGACCATCACAATTGGTGCTCTTGTCTATAGTCTTGCACTTATTGGCACAAAAGCAATTTCCCAAAAAACAATTCGAGAAATTATTTCTTTTTCCTAAAATTTTTTCCAAATAAAAAACAGCCCTAAAGGCTGTTTTTTATTTTTATTTTCCATTAATACGAATTGGGGCATCATTATTCACCTCTTCTTCGTCCAGATAGGTTTCGGAATCAGAAAGAGTCACAATTCTATCCCAGCGATAGCCAAGTGCATTAAAACTTGCTTCGTTTGGAATATGTCTTTTCTTTCCATTGACCAAAACATAAACCTTCGAAGATCCAGCATATTTGATAATCGTTCCATCAAGATGACGAAGCGTATTTTTGATTTCTCCACCACTTGGATATTTATCAAGAAGTCTTTCATCGATATCTTCAATCCAATTCCATTTGTAATGCAATTCATTGAATACCGTTTCCGAGTTGATCCAATATTTTTTTCCATTGAGCAAGAAATAAACACGAGCATCATTCACGGTCTTCACCAGTGCCCCATATTTTGGATCATATTTGGGTCCAAGTGGCATAAATCCAAGTTCGTGATTTGGAACTGCTGCCAAAAATTTGGAACCCGTTATTTTTACATCTAACCAAGAATCAAAATAAGTAAAAAATAGAGCCGCATTTTTGAATGGTCGTTTTTTACAATCAAGATCTACATAATAAACGGCTGATGAATTTGCGGCTCGATACGCATGATCCACAGGAAGTGGACAATCTCGTGATGGGAGAGCCGGAGAATCAATCAAATTATCCAGAAGAAAGACTGCCCCTTGTGCAGGAATAGTGACACTGAGTACTTTGCCATAACTCACACTTCCTGGAGGCGCTGCGTCTTTTTCTACATTTCCACCACGAGCAAAGCTTGCCAGTGAATAGGCACGATCAAAAGAAATTGTTTTGGCAAAATGTTCTGGATTCACAAGAACAAAACCATGTTCAAAATTACGACGATAAACACCATTCCAAGCAAGTTCATCTATATTCTGTGGAATTGTTTCATAAGATCCAAGATCAACATCATATTCTGGATACCATTGAAATGCGACTCCCCCATTTTGAGAACTCAGCATATTCACATAGGATTTTTCACCTTTACTCAGGAGATAACTTCCAACGATGAAGCTACGACGATTAACATTATCAACATTTGTAAAATTACTTTGTGCAATAGTTATTTTTCCTTTTCTTGCAAGTGCCAGAACATTGTTCATTTCTAATTTCCAGTCCGAAACCGTATCCAAACTTGTTTCAAAGCCAGTGAAACCTTCTATCATACAACCATCTGAATGGCTATAATTTTCAATACTATCCCAACTTGTAATCAGCTGACCACAATTAGGAATATAGGGAATCTGCGCAGTTTTGAGTTCTGACCAAACACGATCAGAATATGGGACAAGAGTGTTTGTAATCCAAGATTTTGCAGCATCAATATCAATACTCCAACCATTACTGTAGGCATATTTTGGGGCGCTATCCACTGACCAAGGGCCAAATGGAACACCATAAGAATCTGCAAAAACAGCATCGCTTTCTGTTGCCGCAATTTCTTTTTTTACACGTGAACTCCAATACTCTGCAATTTGATTTCGCAAATCACTGCTGCGTGCCAAATCAAAAGGATACCAGTTCCACTCGGAATTTTTTATGCGATTGCCTGCACTATCACGAATAAACCAATCTTTTTGTTGAAGATTTTTATCCCATTCTTCTGCTGAAAATATATTCCCATTCAAAGAGCCATCCCCTTCACTGTCATGTGCAATCCCAGGAGCTTCACCTGCTGCCTCAACCAAACGATAATGCAATAAGAGAAAGTCTGGATTATAAGCACGAATTTTTTGTATTTGATTTTTATAAAGTTTTTGAGTTCCTACATAATGCTCGGATACAAAGCGAATTTGAGCATCATTCATTTCTTGAATCGGAAGCTGATCGGCAAATACCGAAATAGCTTTGTTTTTTGTAGAAGGAAAACTTCTTGCAAAAACCATTTCGGGAAAAAATGTATTCAGAGCAAGAAAGGCAAATAAAAGAAGTCCAAAAAGATGTGTTTTTTTCATAGAAAAAAGAATAAAAAAATAATAGAAAGCAATTATTCGTCGTTTCCACTTCGTAAATCAGGTTTTCCCGCAGCCTTCCAACGAAGATAGGCTTCAATAAAAGGATCCAAATTCCCATTCAACACATCATCTGGTTCTGTTGTTTCATAACGAGTACGAATATCCTTGACCATTTTGTAGGGATGCAACACATAGGAACGAATTTGATTCCCCCACTCTGCACTTTTATATTCACCACGAAGTTCCAAACGTTCTTTTTCTTCTTTTTCGTCCTGAAGTTTTTGCAACTTCGAATGCAAAACTTTCATCGCAGTATCTTTGTTTTGAATTTGTGAACGTTCATTTTGACACTGCACAGTAATACCAGTCGGAATATGCACAATACGCACAGCACTATAGGTTGTATTTACACTTTGACCACCTTTTCCACCCGACATAAAAGTATCAATACGGAGATCTTTAGGATCTATTTGTACTACATCACTCAAATCCATTTCTGGAATTACTTCTACCAAAGCAAAAGAAGTATGTCGCATACTCTCCGCATCAAAAGGTGAAATACGAACCAAGCGATGTGTTCCATGTTCTGACTGCAGATGACCATAGGCATAACGACCTTCAACACGAAAAACACAAGATTTTATTCCTGCTTCTTGCCCTGCGGTTTCATCCAAAATAGTCAATTTCCAATTTTTGTTTTCACAATACCGAAAAAGCATGCGACGAAGCATTTCTGCCCAATCTTGTGCTTCGGTTCCACCACTTCCCGCATGAACGGCCACAATAGCATTTTTGCTATCATGACGAGAATTTAATAGAAGATAAAATTCCAAATGTTCAAATTGTTTTTGCAAATCCTGCATTTGTTTTTTGAGTTCTGTCTCCATTTCGGAATCACTCTCTTGCTCCAAATCTTGAGCCAACAAGAAAAGCTCCGAAACATCTGATTTCATTTTTTCCCAAGTCGCAATTTCATCGCTAATTTCACTCAGACGTTTACTCACCAGGGTTGCTTTTTCTTGATTATTCCAAAAATCTGGAATCTGCATTTCTGCCTCCAATTTTTGTTTTTCTTCTTTCATATCCTCAATTTTGAGGAGCTTCATGGTGGATTCGATCTTTTCTCTAAATTCTTGGAGGACTTTGATTTCTTCTAACATAGTGACTGTATCTTATACAAAAACAATAAAAAAAGCAACCCATACATAAAGGGTTGCTTCTCTGAAAAAAAACTAAGGAATAGGTGAAACTGGAGTATTTTTTCCTTGAATAGGCGCTGGAATATCCGAAGGAAAAACTATTGATTTTCCACCCGGAATAGCTTCTGCAACATTATTCACAACGGTTTTTACCCAATCAAAGAGATAGCCCGCCGCTCGAAAGACGGTTTCTGTTTCAATCCAATGTTTTTCTGCTCCAAAGAAAATATACACCTTTGAATCACTAATTGTCTTGAACAAAGTTCCTTCCATAGGAGTAAATCGTGGTCCAAATGGAATAAACTTGAGTGTATCATTTGGGATACTTTCAAGATCTGATTTACTTACTAACTGAATATCTTTCCAAGATCCAAAATAACTAAAATATTTTGCAGGACTTGTAAAAATTCGTTTTGCACAAGCAAGATCATCTCGCAACATACCGTTTTCATCATGAGGCTTCTCGACCAAATAAACAGCCGGAGAATCTTTTGATTTTATAGGTCTTCCAAGAGCAAACTTACAAAGTTCAAGAGGAAGCAAATTCTCAGATTTTTCAGATTCTCTCAAATAGATACTATCTGAGGCATCGAAGAGGTATCCATTTTTTCTCTGAAAACGAACATACACCGTTTTATTTCCTTCACCTGGAGCCAAAGTCCAAAAAAGTGTTTTTCTATAAGCTTGAAAGCTTGCATCAACAAAACTTGGGCTATTTGAAATAGCAATCATGGCAGTAGAAGATGCTTGGAAGGTCAATAATACCTGTGTACTGCTGGTAAACAAGGCATCACTATTAATCGTAAACAAACGAGTATCTGGAGAAAGAGTAATATCTTGAAATACAAACTGAGGAAGACCAGCCACAAAACCATAATACGACACACTCATATCATTCTTTTTATCACCGTTCGTATCCACAAGTTTTGTTTCATTTTTTAGAATAGTTACTTGTACCGGAGTTGATTGAATAATAATAGTTGCAGAATCATTGCTTGCAGATATGCGAGTTACATGATGAATTTCATTACCTACTTTCACTTCCTGAGGAGTTTTGGTATCAAGTATAAGCGTTTGTTCAGTATACGGAATACTTGATTCTGGGTCAGCAATCGGAGTTTTTATTGGATTTGCATTCTCAGGTGTTTGATCCACTCCATCACTTCTATTTCCATCCCCCGCACTTTCATTATTATTTGCTTCGTGATTCGAACCATTATGACTTACCGGATCGCTTGTATCAACCGAAATATCATTATCCGTAATAGATGCTGATACATCACTCACGGCTAACCCATCATAATTGGCATCCAAACTTGTAAGTACATGGTGAATATTTGAACTATGCGTACCAGAAGCTTCGGCATCGTCAACAGCCGTTACTGTAATTGTTTGAGCAAGATTCCAATTCAAAGCCGTAAAGACAAGAGAATTCGTTGATACGGTACTATAAGCATCTGAAGTCAAGGTCACTGTCACATCATTTGTTGGTTGACTATCAAGAACAAGTGTGTATGTATCAGTATCTGCCCCTTCTATTACATTTGTTTCCCCATCACTTTCACTCAGTGTTACCCCAGCGATATCATCATTCATGTTTGTAATGGAAACATTATTTGGATTTACTCCATTATAATTTGAATCGCTACTTGTTGCTGTATCCAAAATAATACTATACGCAATATCCCCATCATCAATATCATCATTTATACCGGTGACTGTTACTGTTCGGGCCAAATTCCATGATGTCGGAGCAAATACCAAAGTTGAAGTTGTTATTGTTCCTTCCATTGTATCAGAACTATGTACTGTTGTCGTAACGACTCCTGTTGGCTCCGAATTCAAAACAACAGTAAATGTTGCTGTTCCTCCAGCTTCTGTTGTGTTTCCAGAAATAGCCGATACTGTAAATCCCGCAGTATCATTATCCTCATTTGTAACAGAAACATTATTTGGATTTATATTATTATACGATACATCATCCGAAACAGAGGCAGACGTCAAAATAGTAAAGGCAATATTACCATCGTCAATACTATCATCAACACCCGTCACCGTAACAGTGCGAGGGATATTCCAAGTACTTGTTGAAAACACAATAGATGATGTTGAGAGCGTTCCTTCATCAGAATTTGAACTTGCAAGTGGAATGCTCACCGAAGCACTCGGTTCACTGCCAAGTACCACACTAAAGGTTGCTGCTCCTCCAGCTTCTGTTGTATTCCCAGAAATAGCCGATACCGTAATACCCAAACTGTCATTATTTGTATTTGAAAGAGAAACATCATCTGGATTCAAAATACTATAATTTTCATCTGTTGAACTGGCTGTATCCAAAATAATGCTATAAGAAATATCTCCATCATCAAGAGCATCATCAACACCTGTCACGGTTACGGTTCGTGAAATATTCCAATCACTCGTACTAAATACCAAAGTAGAAGTATTTACAAGACCCTCAGTAGTATCCGAACTATGTACCGTTGTTGTCACTAGAGCGGTAGGTTGACTTGTTAGTACAACCGTAAACGTTGCTGTTCCTCCGGCTTCTGTTGTATTTCCAGAAATAGCTGATACCGTAAATCCCGCAGTATCATTATCTGTAATTGTAGACGTGACAGACGAAATAGCAACCCCATCATAATTTCCATCAATACTTGTCGCTACATGACTAATCGTACTTGCATGACTTCCCTCTGCAATCGCGTCGTCAACAGCTGTCACTGTAATCGTTTGAGGTACATTCCAATTACTTGTTGTAAAAACAATAGAACTCGTCGAAAGCGTAGAATCACTATCACTCGAAAGAGCAATCGCTACATTTGATGTTGGTACCGTATTCAGCACAAGAGTATAACTATCTGTTGTACCCGCCTCTGATAAAACAGTAGATCCACTTGATTCTGTAAGTGTTACTCCAGGAGTTAATGCATCATTATCGATAATTGTTAACGGAATAGGAGAAAGAATTGTATTCGCATACTTGAAAGAAAAAGAACTCATACTACTCGAAACATATACTGTTTGATTTCCTTCAATGTCTTCATCATCAATAGCAGTCACAGTAACCTCTTGTGGAGTAGACCAATCTGTCATTGTAAAATTAAGTGTGGTAGATGAGAGTGTATATTCTGTACTCGTACTCAACGTAATAGTAATAGAACTAAATGGATTTTCACTTGGCACAATAGTAAAACTATCTGTGGCTCCACCTTCAGTAGCTTCTGTTGTTCCGTCAGAATGAGTTATTGTAAATCCATCATTGTCGTACACAGTAAGCGAAACAGTTCCAATAGATATTCCATCATAATCACCGTCCTCCGAAACAACAGAATGACCCAAAGACACAGAATCAGAACCTTCAAAATCAACATCATCAACAGCTGTTATAGTAATATTTTGCGGTGTAAGCCAATTATCTGGAGTAAATGTAAGAGTTGAAGGACTGATCGTAATTTCAGATCCTGAAAAACTTGGAGTTATAACCACATTTGCTGTTGGTTGTTTTTCAAGATTCATAGAATAGGTATCCGTAGTACTCCCTTCTCGAACCGCAGTAGAAGCTCCGCTTACAGTAACACTAATCGCAGCAGTTTCATTATCAATAACGCTCGCAAAAACCCCCATAATAAACACTGCATCATAGGAGGTATCTGCAGATGAAGCACTATGCGAAATAGAACTCCAATGTGACCCTTCCGTATCACTATCATCAACAGCAGTTAAAGTAATAGTTTGAGGAACATTCCAATTTGCACTCGTAAATGTAACAGAACTTGGAGATACACTTGCCTGAGCATCTGAGCTTACACTGATAGTGACATCAGAAGTTGGAATTGTATTTAACCTCAACGTATAGGTATCCGTAACCCCATTTTCTGAAATAACGGTACTTCCACCAGACGCACTTACCGTTACCCCTGCAAAATCATTATCACTAATTGTAGAAGTAACCGAAGCAACAGATAAACCTTCATAATTTAAATCAGTACTTGATACACTATGTGTAATAACACCACTATGACTACTTTCTGCATAGCCGTCATCAATTGCCAAAACACTTATTGTTTGAGGAGTATTCCAATTGGAACTCGTGAAGGTAATAGTACTTGGAGACGTTGTCACCTGTGCATCTCCATGAGGAGTAATAATAACATCGCTGCTTGGGGCTGAATCTAATACTACACTATAGGTATCAGCAGAAACTGATCCTTCTGAGACAGATACCCCTGTTCCTTCATTAATCGTGACACCGGGAGTATCATTATCTGTAATCGTATAGCTAAAACGCGAATCAGAACCAATAACACCAAAACTTGGATTTGAAAGTTGAAAAACAAAAGTTTCGCTCGATTCTTGATCTGTATCATCTGTAATTGCAAATTCTACGGTATTCGTAGTATCTCCAGCGGCAATGGTGAGTGTCCCGTTGGCAAGAGTATAATCCACTCCTGCACCATTCGCTGTAGATGATGGAGCAAACACAGCATAATCAATTGTTATATCGTATGAATATAGCGCAGGGAGAACAACTTCAAAGGTACCCGTCGCAACAGATTCATTTCCAGTCGCACTCGTGGAACTAAACCCAATAACATATTCCGGCGCAACACAAACATAATTTGATTGAAAAGAGGAAGGATCAGCAACATAACCAATATTATACTCTAATTGACCATTACTAATACTGGTATCATTATAATCTGCTGTACAACTGGCAGTATTAGCTATATAAATTTTTCTTTGCCCAGATGAAGCACCAGTACCGTTGGGATCAAGATACGAACTTATATCCAAAACAGCATAATTACTGAGTGTCAAACTATTAAAAATATAAGCTCCACCATACAGTGAGACAGAATCCGAAGCATACAAAGGATACACAAGTGGTGTTGCATAATACACATCAGAAGAACTCGCATTATCAAGAACAATATCTCCATATGTTTGTCCTGCTGGTTTTTTGAAGATAGTACCAGCTCCTCCATCTGATCCACTCATAGCACTATTTCCACCAGAAGCTTCAAAAGTAATCGAACCGGATAAACTTGTATAATAGAGAGCAATACGTCCTCCACCACCAGCACCATAGCCACTCGCTCCTGCACCACCGTTTGCAGTAATCGAACCGGATCCCAAAATTTCTGTGGCAACATTCAAATAAACCGTTCCACCAGCACCACTTGCATTAAAGGCCAAATTTTTTCCATTGGCATTCAAAGTACCATCAATAGTAGAAGATGCTGCACTAATTCGTATAACACCACCACCTGTGGAACCTACAGAATAGGCACCCCCACTCGTTCCCGGAAGCTGCGGATTGGAAACAGAGTCATAAGGGGCTGACACAGTATTATAATAATTATTTTTTCCACCATAACCTCCATGAGATCCCCCATTATCCCCACCACTCCCATAAACGATCGAAATAGTGCTTCCATCGGGAGAAAAACCATATCCAGACCCATAGCTTGTACTCAAAAGTCCCTTTTCAGAGGCATTAATAGAAGCACCAGTCTCTACGGTCAAAAAAGTCGCAATATTCAAATCAATTTTATAATAAGTCCCATCTGTGGTAACAGCCGTATCATGGGTAAGAGTAACACCATTTGAAATAGTTAAAGAATTCAAATTTATTGCTGTATCTGTCCCCAAAAGATTCAAAGTAAAAGTACAAGATCCACCAGTCCCAACATTCAAAGTTAAATCAGCACCATCAGAAAACTGTGTACCATCGCTATCAGTATAGGTTCCTACAGAAATAGTACGATTCCCGGTAGCATTACAACTAATAACTTCAGAAGCAGCATCAACATGATTCCAGGGTCTTGTAAGTGCAAAAATACTTATAAAAAAAACTAAGGTTAACACAATATGAGTTTCTTTTCTGGTATATATTTTTTTCCACCAAGAAGTACCCATAAAATATAGCAAAGAATGAAAATACGACAAAAAAATGAATTGCTCTTTGTCAAAATTGTTTGTAGTATACCATATATACAAATAAAAATCAGCAATGAAAATTCATTGCTGACTGTGTATATCTTCTATTTTTCTTTTTACATCATACCCATGCCTGGCATAGAAGCGCCATGGCCATGACCATCATCATCTTTTTTCGGAAGTTCGGTTACAACAGCCTCTGTTGTCAAAATCATTCCCGCAACAGACACCGCATTTTCAAGCGCTGAACGAGTGACTTTGGTTGGGTCAATAATTCCTGCAGCAATCATGTCTTCGTATACCCCAGTTGCGGCATTAAACCCATAGGCCCCTGTATTTTTCTTTACTTCATTGATAATAACAGATCCTTCAAATCCTGCATTTTCCACAATGGTACGAAGAGGTTGTTCCAAAGCAGAACGCAAAATATTAACCGCCATCATTTCTTCATCACCAAGTTTCATACTTTCCAAAGTTTTTGAAGCACGAATAAGTGCTACTCCACCTCCTGGAACCACACCTTCTTCTACAGCAGCCTTCGTTGCCCCAACAGCATCTTCAATACGATGCTTTACTTCTTTCATTTCCGTCTCTGTTGCCGCACCAACTTTGATCACAGCTACGCCACCAGCGAGCTTGGCAACACGTTCCATGAGTTTTTCACGATCAAAATCTGAGTCTGTTTGTTCGATCAGACGACGAATCTGTGCAACACGATCTTTTACCGCCGTTTCATCCCCTTTTCCTTCTACGATGGTAGTTGTTTCTTTTGTTGCTACAACTTTTCGGGCATGACCAAGATCACTGAGTTCTGCGGTATCGAGTTTGAGTCCAAGCTCTTCAGTAATGACACGACCTCCCGTAAGGATAGCAATATCCTGAAGCATTTCTTTGCGACGATCTCCAAATCCAGGAGCTTTCACAGCAAGTACATTAAACGTTCCACGAAGTTTGTTGAGTACCAATGTCGTAAGCGCTTGACCATCAAGATCATCTGCAATAATCACCAGTTCTTTACGACCAGATTGGGCAACTTTTTCCAAAATTGGCAAAATATCTTCAATAGAAGAAACTTTTTTATCAGTAATCAGAATTGGCGCATCCATGTATTCAGCTTCCATACGATCAGAATTAGTGACCATATAGGCAGAAACATATCCCTTATCAAAGCGCATACCTTTGACCGTTTCAATAACCATTCCAAAAGATTGTGATTCTTCAACAGTAATAACACCATCTTCACCAACCTCATTCATCGCTGCGGCAATTTTTTCACCAATTTCTTTGTCGTTTGCAGAAATAGAAGCAACATTGGCAATAGAATCTTTTCCAACTTTTTGTGAAATATTGTTTTGAAGTTCGGCAATAACAGCTTCTGCTGCTTTGTGAAGTCCTCGATTAAGGGCAACTGGATTTGCACCAGCCGCAACCATTTTCATTCCTTCTTGAACAATAGCCTGAGCCAAAACGGTTGCTGTTGTAGTTCCGTCCCCTACGACATCGTTAGTTTTACTCGCAACTTCTTTTACAAGTTCTGCCCCAAGATTTTCAAACTTATCTTCAAGTTCAATTTCTTTGGCGACAGAAACTCCATCTTTGGTAATTGTCGGAGCACCAAATCCCTTATCAAGAACGACATTACGGCCTTTTGGCCCAAGCGTTACTTTGACAGTATTGGCAAGGGCATTCACACCAGCAAGAAGCTTGTGGCGTGCATCTTCACTAAATAAAATTTGTTTTGGCATACAGTATGTATTATAAATTATGTAAATATATAAAATTAATTTTTTATTCGCTTCATAATTTTTTACTTGTCCGTACCTATGGGTAATATAAGTAAAAACTTAGCTCAGCTCCATACAATATTAATTTTCTATAATTGCTAAAATATCATCTGCATCAAAAATTTTGTATTCTTGAGCACCAATTTTTACTTCGTCTCCACCCCAAGATTTTACAATCACCTTATCCCCTACTTTTACCGGCATTGGAGAAAGAGATCCATTGTCCATAAGTTTTCCTGGCCCAAGAGCCACAACGCTTCCTTCTGCTTTTTTTTCTTTATCCATAGTATCTGGCAAAACAATTCCAGATTTTGTCACGTCTTCTTTTTTGAGAAGTTGAATGAGGACACGTCCTCCGAGAGGTTTTATATTCATAGAGCAAAAATTATTAATTTACATATTATCACTCATATTCTAAGAGTGATAATTATACTGTCATTTTACATTTTTTTTTGAAATTGTCAAGACTCCACAAATATCCTCTTTATTAAGAGAAATTTTATATTGACGAAATGAATAGAACAGTTCATAATTTATACAAGAAACAAGATGTTAAAATAATCTTTATTTTATGAAACAAAAAAACACTCTCATACTCAAAAAAGTTGAGGAACTCCAAGAAAAAGCACTCAAAGAACTCATTCAAAAAATCAATGAATGTCTTTCTACAAGTCCCGATACTTCCAAAAACTTTACTTCAAAAAATGTATAACATATGGAAAAGAGAACCCATGAACGAGAAGCAAAATCATCTCAGGGCTTAGAATCATTACGACGATCAACCCAAAAAGTTATTGATACAATAAAACAACTCAAACAATTTTTACAAAAAACAGAAAGGCCAGAAACACAGGAAATTTCTGAGCAAACAGAAGCAAATGATACAAAAGGAAAAATTTATGATGCGATAAGAAGCTTTGCGAGAGTTGTGAACGGACTTCTTCTCGTCAAATTTATATTTTGGGGAGTTGAACAATATCAAATAAACCACCTGGAGCTAGAAAGCTCAAGAGATGAAAATGGAGATATAACATATAAACATCCAGATCCAGAAACAACACATATATTAAATGTGCTTGGCGGACGAGAAACATTTTCTGAACAGGAAGCCCTCAACTATTTTCGAGAAAATATCAAAAAGAAAGCTGAATTTCTTCATATTTCCTTACCTGAAGATTTTGAGACATATACCCTTGATCAAATTGCTCAATTTTTTGTCCCAACAGTAAACGCAAAAGGGTTCAAAGTAACAATGGAAGAATTTAAAAATTTTTTTTATCATTCTCAATACTTGAGTCGTGTTGAAGCACCAAAAGGAGCAGAAAAAGAAGTTTATACATTGGTTTGGCAAGCAGAGCAAGAATGTGGAAATCCTTATGTACGTTTTCAAACAGAAAATATAACCGATTTAGATAGGCTTGAAAATTTTACACGCCCCTATTTTTCGTCGAAAGAAAATACAATATATATTCCTCTTGAAACTTTTTTAGGAGGATACCACGGAAAAAATGGATATCAAAATATACTGGCTGAATTATCTCATGCCAAACAACTTCATGATGATCCTTTTAAATATATAACTGACGCATTGGAATCTCAAATCAGAATCATAATGGATAACGAAAACCATTACCCAGAGATTGATGAGCGAAGATTAAAACCTCTTGCCTATGAACGAGAATATGAAATACCAGGGAGTCTAGAAAATGTAGCACATCATGTAATAGAACCCGACCTGAGACGCCGCTACAAACTTCTCAACCAAGTCAAAGGTGTAGACGGAACAGGAACTCTCCATACGAACAACCAAGAAGACGCCCCAAAAGAAGATACAAAATAACAAAAAACCAAGGGGTGATAGTAGCTCAGATTGCCGATCATTAATGATTTCGTGATGCCTGTCAGTAACACGAAATGGTATGACGTACAACCCAGCGTACTATCGCCTCTTGGTTCTTCTTGAGAGCTCATAGTACCTCGAAACAGACCAGCTGTCAATGCACATATTGTAAACAGTTCTTCCACAGGTTTTTTTACTCTCTACTCAGAGAAAAATGAAAAAAAAGAGAAAAATACAGAGCAGAAAAGAGAAGTCCCGAAGCTGAAGAAAAAAGATAATGATCAAAAAGTGAAAGAAAAGTAAATATTCCAAGACAAAAGAAAAAGTACCATTTTTTCAAGGTGTTTTGTGTAAAAAATATATAAAAATTAAAAATGGCAGAAAGGAGCAAAAGAAATCCAATGGTCCCAAGTTCACACAAAATAAGGAGCAGCACATGGTGAACCGGTTGATATATATATCCAGATTGATTTGGATTTTGTTTTTGCAAGGCAAATGTATAATTTCCAAGCCCAACACCAAACCATGGCGATGTTTTCCAAATTTGAATCGCTTCTTTGTATCCAGCAGCTCGTTCTTGTGTAGATTGTATTTCAAGAGTCGAACGATGCACTACACGAGTATGAAGAAGAGGAAAATAAAAAACAGATAAAAAAGAAAAAAGAATAAAAATAATTCCAATTATTTTTATATAATCCCTTTGCTTTGTTTTTATACAATACAACATATATCCTAATACTACACACAAAACAGTCATCCAAGCAGCACGACTAAAAGTAAAAAATAATGCACAACATTCCAGGAATAATGCAAATTGTAAAATTTTATTTTTCTTTTCTCTCAATAATAAAAATAAAGTAAAAACTATTGAAATAACAAGGTATCCACCAAAAATATTTGGATGTGAAAATGCCCCATAGGCACGGAGTACCCGACCAATTCCTTCCCCGGCAATCACCGAAGTCCCAAGTTCTTGAACTGGATGTGCAACAAGACCAAGCCATTTGAAAGCAAAGCTTGACTGCATCAAAAATTGATATATACCCAGGATACTTTGCAAAACAGCCCCTGCAACAAAATATTTTATTAATTTTATTTTATCCAAAGACCCCAGTGAAAAAATAAAAAATAACAAAAAGGCTTCTACAATATACAGTAATTGCTGAAGCGCGATTTCTTTATCAGCAGACCAAAAAATCGAAGCAAGACAATACAGTAAAAATAACAGTATTGAGGCTACAAAAACTCGATCCGAAGACCAATGAAAGTGAAATTCATTTTCTTTTTTTGTTCTTATTTTTTGAACATACAGAAAAGCAAAAATACTAATACAAAGCCAAAGTAAAATTTCTGTCGCAAAAAAAAAGTAGAGAGAAACATTTACTCCCGAAGATCCT
>CAZQRI010000003.1:0-16697 GCA_964595805.1 uncultured Gammaproteobacteria bacterium | reverse complement strand
ATAATGTTGTACAGCATAGGCAGTACCTGCCAAGGCAAAAAATGTAAATACAAACATTCCTAAAGCGAAAAGTTTTTTCTTCATAAATATCTAGTGTTAAATATATAAAGTAGCTCGACCTTTATATATACACTAGCAAACTCACCCTCAAAATTTTCTAAACAAAAAATCAAATTTTTCTAAAATTTTTTGGACTTATACACAGTTTTTTAGATATTGAGCCAAACTTTGAAATCCTGCGTCAACATCGGTAATGTTTCCACCAAAAGAAGCACGAACGTAACCCTCGACACCAAAAGGGGCGCCGGGGACAAATACTACATTGGCCTTCTCAAGTATTTTCATACACCAAGCGACGGAGTCTGTTTCGATCACACCAAAATTTTTTATTGGGATAAAAGCATAAAGTCCAGCTTGTGGAATCCGCAGTTCAACATCAAAATATTTTTTAAAATTTTCTACAAAAGCATCACGACGAGATTGCATCTCTCTATTTATCTTTGAGATAATCTCATCTGCATTTTGAAAGGCTGCCAAGGCTGCCCATTGAGAAATAGACGAGGTACCCGTCGTACTTTGACTTTGCAAAGTTTCAATCAAAGTGATTAACTCTTTTGGACCGAACACAAATCCGACTCGCCAACCGGTCATGGCAAAATGCTTTGAACAACTCTGAATAATCACAGAACATTCTCTATACTCAGGAAAACTTGCGACCGAAATAAATTTTTGAGCATCATAGACAAGACCACTGTATACTTCGTCAGAAATCACCGTCAAATTTTTTTCTTTGGCAATTTTTAAAATATTTTCAATTTCTTCTTTTGTATATAAAACACCTGTTGGATTTCCACCATTATTCAAAATTAAGAGTTTTGTCTTTGCTGTACAAGCATTTTCAATCTGACTAGGAGTAACTTTCCAATTATTTTTTTCTTCTGTTTCAATAATATGACTCTTGCCATCACACAGCTCGACCATACTCGGGTAAGAAACCCAGTATGGTGCAGGGATCAAAACCTCGTCCCCCACTTCAAGAAGTGATTGCAGAGTCATCAAAAGGGCATGTTTTCCTCCACAAGTAACCACTATATTTTCTTTTTTAAAGTCACTTGCAAAATTTTGATTCATCCACAATGCAGCTGCCTCACGAAGCTCTGGAATACCCGCGGCCGGAGTGTACAGTGTTTTTCCTTCATCAAGTGCCTTTTTGGCAGCATCCACAATAAGATCAGAAGTAGCGATCATAGGTTCCCCGACAGTCAGATTATATACTCTCTCACCTTTTTTCTTTTTTTCCAAAGCAAGAGCATTCATAGCAAGAGTTGCAGAAGGCGCAATACGAATATGAGAAGATAGCTGCATAAGGCAAAAATACCTGGGTAAAAAACAATCCCGACCATGTCGAGACTGCTTACTGATTAACCCCCACGAACTGGCAGATCATCCATTTCCCTAGAATCTAGGTGGGTCACCGCAACCATACCCCAAGGGATATGACGATATAGGTGTCCCTATGGATCATTTTGTAGAAAATGAATTTCTGCCAGAGCAGGGATTACTTATAACTATATCGGGAAATTTTGACCTTGTCAACATCAAAAAATCAGCTCATAAAAAATAATTTGACATGTGGATAAAGTTTTGATACAGTCAATAAAGTATGAATTTTACATGCAATTTGAATACAAAGAAGGCAAAGGAGAACTTCCACCCCGTGGGATGATTTTTTGCTTGTAACCAAAATTTTATCACTCCCACGAATGTGGGAGTTTTTTTATCCAAGATTTAACTTTTATTCGCTTCGTAAGATTTTACTTGTCCCTAGCTACGGCTAATACAAGTAAAACCTTAGCTCAGCTCCATAAAATTTAAATCTTAAAATAACATATGAATATTGAAAAAATAGTAGAACAATTTGGAACACCACTCTATGTGTATGACTTGGAAATAATTCAGACACGTATTGATGAACTCTTTGCAACTATCGGAACATATCAAAATACACAATTTTTGTATGCCATAAAAGCAAACTTCAACCCTCATATTGTACGAGAAATTATTACTCGAGGATGTGGCATTGATGCAGTATCAATTGACGAAGTAAGACTAGGACTTTTTTGTGGAGCAAAAGCAGAAAATATTTTGTTTACAGAAAATAATATCACCGACGAAGAAATGCAGGAATCCATGAGGCTTGGGGTACTCCTCAATATTGGTTCACTTTCACGACTTGAAAAATTTGGGTCGACATATCCAGGAAGTCGAGTCTGTGTGCGCTTCAATCCAAATGTTGGGGCAGGATCACATGCGACCAATATCACTGGTGGACCAGATTCAAAATTTGGAATTTCTACGCTACAAATCGAAGATGTCCTTCATATTGCAAAACAATATAATTTGAAAATTGTCGGTATTCACGAACACATTGGTTCTGGTTGGCTCGAAATTGGAGAACCACTCCTCGCACTTGAAACCATACTCCAAATAGCACAACTCTTTCCAGATCTTGAATTTGTAGATGTTGGTGGTGGATTTGGAGTGCCCTACTCCCCTAGTCAAACGCGACTTGACCTCAAAACTTTGGGAGAAAAAATGAAAAGCAGATTTACAAATTTTTGTAGTGAATATGGACGAGAAATCCAACTTCGTTTTGAACCAGGCAGATATATTGTAGCAGAAAGTGGACATCTCGTGACACGCGTCAATACAGTCAAACAATCTCCCGAAGAAAAAATATTTGTTGGAACCGATACTGGAATGAATCACCTGGTGCGTGTCGCCATGTATGATGCTTATCACCCAATAATCAACGTAAGTAATCCCGAAGGGCAAACAAAAGTATATGACATTGTTGGAAATATTTGTGAATGTGCAGATTTTTTTGCACGAGACCGCGAAATGAGTGAAATTCGCGAAGGAGATATTCTCGATATTCAAATTGCAGGGGCATATGGTATGGCAATGGCGAGCCATTACCAATTTCGAGATTTACCTGCAGAAGTATTGGTCGATGGAGAAAATACACGAGTCATTCGACGACGAGAAACGTTTGAAGAAAGAATAAAAATATTTGATCTAAAATAAAAATGATATTTTGAAACAAGTGAAGAATAAAAAAATTCTTCACAAAATTCAGAATACCATTCTGAGAAACAAAACTCGTTCCTTTTTTTTGGGGGGGAAAAATATGCAGGAAGAACTCAACGAAATGCAAACCGAGGATCAGGGTGATGCCGGCACACAAGCACCCCTGGACGGCGTTGTGGACGTCGAGACCTTCCTCGCGCTCGTACAGCGTGAGGACGCCCGGCCGTCCGAGCACGGCCTGAGAGACTTTCTTTCCATCCTGCGCTAAGCTGGAGGGCATACGCAGGAAAAACAGGTCGAGTGCAGGAAGAGCTCGACCGACAAAAAAAGACTTCGAATATATCGAGGTCTTTTTTTGTATTTCTCTTCGTATGTGTACTTGATTGAAATACACAAACGAAGGGTGAGGGAGCGAAGGGCGCTCTCGTCCTTCGGAGCTTCAGCTCGGCTTGGGTGTAGAGACGGGCAGTTGCACCTGGCGCTTGGAAAGTTCCTCCGCAATCTGCGCCAAACGTACAACTCCGGGGGTCGGGCGAGGAATCGCCCGAAAGAACATCGACAGAACTTCACGTTCATGACTCTTCATAGCCCCTCCCCTGTCAATGGCTAAAAAGCCCTTGTGGAAAAGCTCCAAATGGAGCGAGATCAATAAAAACAAAAATTATTTTCATCGATCTAACCCTATTTCTTCACTCCCTCAATATACTTTCAGCGCATCTGTACTTGATTTATTCAAAGGCAAATACATATATGAAAGAACATATTTAGTATACGCCTCCAAGAAGAAATGTAAACGCTTTGAATGTGAATAAAGAGTGTATAAATAAAAAAATCCCCACTATGTATATCTTCTATAAAATATACATAGTGGGGAGGCAACGCAGCAGCGAGGCTCCCGGAAGCACTACGGCTGCGTCTGAGACGACGCGTCCGCCTCTACCTTCCTGGACCGCTCCTCCAGGAAGTGCTGAACCGATTGTGCTGCGCGATTTCGAAACTGCGAGTCAACCGCGAGGTACTCGAGCATCTCCATCGCCTCAGCGATGCGGTTTGGGTCAGGAAACTTTTTCTTTTTTTTTGCCACGTTCACCCCGTGAAGTTGCGGCTCCTCCCTGGAGCAAAGACGCAAACAAATTTGAAATGTTCAAATCTCTTTGCGTCTTCGCTCAACAAGAAAAGTTCTTTGCTGCGTTGCCAATTTTCAAAGAACAAATGACTTTCTTTATAAAAGAAAGCCGACATATAATATTATATCTTTTCAACTTATATGTCAATTATTTTTTCCCTTTCGTATATTTACTTGAATAAATAAACATACGAAGGGTGAGGTTGCGCAGACAATCCCATCAGCCTCCGGCGCCATAGAACAGGCGCGATCGAAGTGCCGAGCCGGCTTGCCAGGCCAACTCGGCAGAGACACTACCGGACAAATCCGGGGTTCCGACGGCGCGTACCCCGCATCGAGGGGGCGGCATCGACCTCACCGTTGGAGGACATCTGCCAACCACGAGCGGCCAGCGCGGGGATGGGGTGCGGCCCCCACGTCACGACACCGCTTTGATGCGGCAGAGTCGGAACATGAGGGGTCGTCGCCCCCTCCCGAAAGTCAGGATCCTTATCCATGGTGAATTCTCCGTGATTTCGTCGCCTTCCCCAGGCGACAGCAAGTGCGGCCCCCCCATGGAGCCAGCCTGTCAAAAGAAAAATGTATTTCTCTTCTCACAGGCTGACTCCGTTAGAACAATATGCGCAACCTCAAAAAATAAAGAACAATTTCCTCCTATGAATAGACTTTCAAAGAAAATCAACTCATTGGACTGCGACTTTATTATGGAAAAGCCGCTAAAACCTTTACTGCTGACCTCTCGGCCAGCGAATTTCGTACATGGCGCACCTCCCTTGTTTGTGCCAGTAGGCCCCCCATATTATTTCTCGAATATATTCAAGAAATAATATAGAGGGGAAATAAAACCCCGAAGCTCTTGCTTCGGGGTTTATACTTATACTCAATGATTTTTATTCGCAGTTGCAATTTCCACAGCATCCATCATCTTTACCGCAACAATCTTCATCACTATTTGAGTATTGTACCCCCGAAGCATTGACTTGCACGAATGCAAAATAACGCTTCATGGTAATGAGGTTCTTCACAAATAGGATAATTGTTTGAAGTGCTTGTTTCATAATATATTAACTCTATCGAATATATGGCACCCCGTCAAGAAACTTATCCACAATTTAGGCTCGTTCATCTTCCATGTACACGTTGAGGTACTCTGTTTTATTATAGTCAAAGATTTCATTTTCAGCGAAAAATCGTTTTACTTCTGCTTCACCATTGTCCACAGAGTCAGAGCAGTGCACCACATTGCACATACCCATAGCAAGGTCACCTCGAAGAGTACCAGCATCAGCTTTACTTCCATTTGTTGCTCCAGCCATAATACGAACTGCTTCTACGACATTTTTTCCCTCTGCACAAATCACTGCCACAGGTGAAGACATCATAAATGCTTGGAGTCCTGGATAAAATGGTTTTTCTACATGGTGAGAATAATGTTCGCGAAGTTGTGCCTCAGTCAAATTTGCCATTTTAAAACCAACAATTTTGATTCCTTTTCTTTCAAGACGTCCAATCACTTCTCCAATAAGTCCGCGCTGTACTCCATCTGGTTTTACAATAACCACTGTTTTTTCGTAAATTCCGTTGAAATTCATAGGAATATGATTAAAAAATAAAATGTCTATTTTGGGCCAAGTATAAATCGAAATTTTGATTTTGTCAAGATAGAATCTCTTCTAAAAAGTCTGGTATTGTTTCAAAAATTCTTGAATTTGTTTTACGGTTTTGTACATTTCACCTTCTGTATTTACGACTTGAAAATCATAATTCCCAGCCTCAGCAATTTCATCATGTGCAATGGCAATGCGTTTTTCAATATCTGATTCACTCTCTCCTCCACGATGACGAATGCGATCGTCAAGCATATCAATAGAATCTGGAAGAAGAAAAATAGAAATATGCGGAAATGAAATTTTATCAAGACTTTTTTTACCATTAACATCTAATGTTGAAAAAACAAATTCATGCTGCGACAAATCTTTTTGAAGTTTTTGTTTTTCGCTGCCATACCAATTGCCAGCGTAATTGTTGGATTCCAAAAACTCTCCACTCGAGAGCATATTTTGAAATTCCATTTCACTAACAAAATGATAATCAATACCATTTTTTTCTCCAGGACGAGGATCACGAGTAGTTGTAGTAACAAGACGCGTAGTATTTGGAAACAACTTCAAAAGCTCTCGAATAATGGCATTTTTGCCAGTACCAGATGGTGCCGAGATAATAACGAGTTTCCCCATATATTTAGGTAATATCTTTCAAAAATTGTTGGAGTTCTTTTGGCAAAGTAATTTCACTATCTACTATATTTTTTTTGAGATCAGTGAATTGCAAATGATAGGCATGAAGAAAGAGTCGGTCAAGATCACGATTGTATTTTCGAAAACGCTTGTTGTAATAGAGCATATCCCCAACTACTGGATTTCCATAGGCAAACATATGCACACGAATTTGGTGTGTACGTCCAGTATAAATACGAACATTGAGCAATGTATAGTTGATAAAACGTTTTTCAACTGTAAATTCTGTACGTGCTTTTTTTCCTGGTTGAATTTTATCCACGTGACGAAGAAGGAGATCATCAATCTTTGGGCGAGATACCATACGGCCATCTGGTCCTCGATCAATAAGAAAATCTATTTCACCAAAATCTTTATCAATAACTTCATGTACCAATACTTTATATTCTTTGACCACTTCAGATTTTTTGAATTGAGCTTTAAGATGTTTAAACATTTTTTGGGTTTTGGCAATGACAAGAAGACCAGAGGCTTCGCGATCAAGGCGGTGTACAATTCCAGGGCGCACAGAATCTTCTCCTACTCCGGCAACATCCGGATATTTTTTGACAATCCATTCTGCAAGAGTCCCCTTTTCGTCTGCTTCGGTCGGATGCACAAGAAGCCCCGCAGGTTTATTGATCACAAGATAGTCTTCTGTTTCTTTGATAATTTTAATTTCCGGAAAAAGACTCTTTTCTTTTTTTACAACTTCTTTGACAATTTCTTTTTTGGGCGCGTCTTTGATATCAATAAGATCTCCATATTTCAAAGAATCCCCTGCTTTTTTGGGAAGTTTTGTATTTACAAAAACTTGATGTTCTTCAATCATCTTTTGAACCTTGGCACGACTGGTTCCAAGCTCTGCAGCAAGGTAGACATCAAGGCGAAGGCGTTCTTCAATGGTGACAGTGATTTGTTTATTCATATACAATAATTTTTCTTATCCTACCAGAATATTTGATTTTTGTCTACTTTTAGCTATTTTTTGAAAACAAAAAACAAGGTTCCGATCTCCTCACTCTAATTTCCACAGATGAAAATCACAGTGCGGGGAACCTTGTTTTTGATTCACCCCCACGAGGCTCGCTCCCGCCATTCCCTTTAGAATGGGGTAGGACACCTCTAAAAGGTGGGTATTAACGCTTTCCGCCTGCAGATCCGTGCCCTACTCCGGGATAGCACGGGCGAATAGCGTGATCGTTGATAATATCATTGAGATCCTTCTTGCTGACGATACCGGCCTTGATGGCCTCAGTCACCGCCTTGAGGAGGGCCTGACGAAAAGATTCAATGGACTGAGTGTCCATGATTCTCCTTTACCGGCTGAAAGTTATTTCCAGCCTTCTTTTTGACCTCTTCGCGAGAGCAAAAAGAAAGCGAGAAATACCAAAAAAACAGATGACTAGCAAAAGTATCATATTTCCCTAAAAATGTCAATATATATAGGTAAAAAAACTGGTTGAAGATTCAATCGTCTGCCCAGCAACCTGGCCAGTATTGGTATGTGCGAGTTCTCGGCCATTTTGGATACCATTGACCTCCAAATAACGAAGAAAGGTAATAAGAGTCCAAGGAGAGTCAATATAGTCATTACTCAGTCCTTCAATATGTTTATAGTCATGCGCCTCAATATATTTTTGTGTCTGCGCATCTTTTACAGGCGCAATGTCCGAAGAAAGATAATGTGAAAAATCGAGTGAGGCAATAATAAGCGTATTATTTGTAGAAATTTTTTGAAGTGTCTGAATCAAATTTTGTATATCTGCCGAATTTTGATGATACTTCAAAACGATTGGTACAATTGGAGTATTTGGAAACTGATGCACAATAAAAGGCAATGGTGTCCCAATAGAATGATCGCCTGAAATAACTGAGTCTTCATAACTTGCTACTTTCATCTGTGAGAGTTGATGCATTTTTTCAGTGGCAAATTTTGGAGAAAGTGATAACTTCGGCGAAATATAACTCCCTGTGATGATTGGACTATTCCCCGCTTCGTGGTGATTTGGACCAATCAAAATAATAAGATCCGGTCTTGTACTGACTTCTTTGAGTGCATTGATTGTAAGATTGGATACCGGATCAAAATGTGGGACGATCAAACCGGTAATATTTTGAGACTGTTTTTCAAGAAATTCAACTTGAGTACTCGTAACAACAGTATAAGACTCCTCCCTATACACAAAAACGACAGTCAAAATAACTGCCGTTACTGCGAAGATTGTAATAAAAATCTTTTTCACAAAACTTATTCACCAATATGAAGCATTCCAATATCTGTTGAAAAGTTCTTTACATCATGACTTTCTACAGATTGAATCATCGCTCCTTCTTGACGGAAGTCACCAAGAGTTGAAACACGAGCGCGATAGGAAAGATAACTACTTTGAATACAAGAACTATAATATCCATATGAACTATCTACCTTCGCTGGTTTTTGAAAATCACGATCAACCATAAATTTCACACGTTGACCATTCACTTCAAATGGATAGCCATTTGAACAGCTCAGTGATGTCCAAGGTGAAAATTGATCAACAGGAGAAGTAAATTTGAGCCCACTTGGAAGTGAATCCTCTACCAAATAATTACCCGGCACAGCATCTTTGCCAAACACTGGGGTCAGACGAACTTCCACAACATCTCCTTCTTTGAGACTACTCACTTGTTTTCCATCCACAAAATATTGTCGATCAAGTTTTACTTTTGTAGAATTTTGATCTGATGTTGCAACTCTATCGTAATTTACAAGTACAGCTACAGATCCAGAGACATTGGACAATTGAATACTTCCAAAATTACTTGGAACCACACTTGTCATATGTGACTGACCATGTTTCAAATCAAGAACTTCATTATTTCCTGCAATACTCAATGTTGCCTTTGCTTCTCCTTTTGGAAGAGATGCTAATTTTTCTTTGACAAACAAAAGTTCTTCAAGATTATATACATTTTCTTTTCCTTCATTTTGAACAAACTTATCAAGTTTATCAGCACGTGAGTCTTGAAGTCGTGCGGCTAATATTGCTGTCAGTGCGGTATTTTCAAGTGTTTGATTTTTATCATCATTCAATTTGATGCTCACATAGGCATCTGTTTCTTGTGCGTTTTTTATGATTTCATCAAACAATGTTTGGGCAAAAGCATGATCACCAAGTTCTGTGGCAGCAAGAGCCAAATATATCTTGTCATGTACATCGATACCCTCTTTTGTTGAGAGTGTGTGAATCGAAGGAATTACTGGCTCACCCAGCGCTGCAGCTCCCCATAGAGCAACAGAAAGTTCTTCGCCATTAGCATTGCTATCATACAATTTTCCTACAAAAGAACTACGCATGCGTCCTGTGTCAAAGGCATTGGAATCTTTCAAAACAGCACTCACCTTTGCACTCAAAATTAAATCTGGACTACTATAAGGAAGTAATTTGAATCCTAAGTCTCCAATATATGGAGTCAAATCAGCAGGCGCGTCAAGTTCTTCGTCCGTGAAAAAATCTTTAAACCAAAGCTGAGATACAATACTGCCAACTTTTTGATCAAGTCGAGTTCCACCATTCCAAGTAAGTGAGTATATACGATTATACAAACTTCCTCGACCAGCATCCACAAATGTGAGTGTCAGTGGAGTGGTCGCAGATTTGGCAAGACCCAAATCAAGTGGTCCATCTTTGACGGGAATAAGTATTTGAGATTGTTCCAAAAGACGAGAATTTACAGCCGTAAATGATTTTTCAATCGCATCGTTTCCAAGAGAAGAACTCAATTGGACTGTCATTTTTCCCTTTTTGGAAACAGGAAGATCTGTGGCAATAAGATTTCTTTCAAAAGGAAGGGTATTTTGAGTAACAGCTTTTGAGAGTAAATCTCCAAATATATTCAATTTGGCTGTTTCTTTGCCTTTGAAGGCACTACCATAGGCAGCAACAGAGATACTTGGTTTATCCCCAAGAAGCAAATCCTGTGGGACTCCCAATACCGCAAAAACTGGAAGTGTCACCGGAAGTTCTCGTTGACCAATACCCGCATACACATCACTCGAAACAGCTTCGGCAGTCACCATCCAACTGGTCACTGAATCTGGGATTTTGAATGTTACAGAAGCATTTCCATTTGTATCTGTATCCACAAATTGATACAGAGCTACATCTGGAAAATCTGAACGCGTAGGCACACCACCTTTGTCATTGTGGACATAAATACCACCGGCAATATAGGTATGGTATGTTTCTACTGCAAAGTTATATACTTGGACAAGTTCATGACGACGCTCTATTGATCGCACGATTACAGAAACAGAATTTTCACCACGAAGATGATCACCAATACGGATATCTCCTGCTGTTTTCCACTGACCATTTACCAAAATACGATGTTCAGCCGTCACACGAAGTGCCCCATTGATAATCAAATATTCTGAGACAATATGATTTTGGGTTTTTATAACAGTTCCACGAACCGGAGTATTGTCTGTTTCGGATTTGAAAGTTTCAATAATATCTCCAGCAGCAATATCCTCAATATTTTTTGTTTTCCCATTTGGCAAAGCAATTTTGGTACCAGCGAGAAAACATCCGCCACCTTCTGCTCCTGTGAAATTTCCAAGATCAGCTGCCTTATGAGATTTTTCGGTAAATAGAACTCCATCTGCCACCTGATGATAAAGAGAAGCCAAAAGATTGTCCCCACCTTTTCCATCGGCATAATTTCCATTGCTTCCACCCAGGGCCAAGAATGCCTGGTCTATCACAGAAACATTGATTTTTGCAGCATGTCCTTGTTTATTTTTGTCAGTACTTTTGATCTTCAAAGTAACTTCTTCACCTGGTTTATAAGAATCTTTATTGGGAGTTATTTCAACATTGAGATAGCGTTCACGTGTATCAAAACGAACAGAATTACGATAATCCCCTTCTGCTGTTTGTACATACTTTGTACCATCAAAATACACGACTCCGACATACACATTTGGGACATGAGCTTCACCAAAAGTAAATACGTATTCTGGAGATTTTTGTACAGAATATTTTTGGAGTCCATCTTGATACTGAGCAAACAAGAAATTTCCACTCGTATTTTCAAAAGGAAGTCCATTTTTTTGAAACTGCATTTTTACTTGATCACCAATTTTATAACCAAAATTTACTTTGTCTGGATTTTCTTTTTCATCGATATTACTGAGTGAATACCAACTCACATCATTGTAGGAAGGCATTTGAACATTGTTGTAGAGCCAGGTGCTGCGAGAAGGATTACCCTTATCCCCAGCATGCATAGTCATCACTGCTGAGTAGGAACGATCTGGCAAGGTTTTTACTTCATAGCCAAAGTGACCACGAGCATCCGTCGTACCTGTAAAATGCGCAGTTGTGGTGGTAATCGTGTTATAAGTATAGATTTTTTCTGTGGTTTTACTGATAAAATCATAATACTGCCCAGATTCTACACGTTCATAACGTGTTTCAAATACGACTCCTTCAACCGCTTGGTTGGCAGCAGGACCTGAAAAATATTTGCTGTCATTACTTGAATCACTATCACTCAACACAGAAATATCCACATTGCTCCAACTTGAAGAAACAAGCGCTGTATTTTTTCCTGTAGATTCAAAGGTAATTTCTGTGGCATCAACCTTGGCATTGTAAACACTATAAAAAACAGAAGCCGTGAGTGGTGTTTCTTCACTATTTTTTGAATTTACAGAAATAGATTGTCCACCAGAAGTAGCACCAGACACAGGACAATTTTGATCGAAAAGTGGATTACAAGATTGTACATTCGATTGTGCTACAACAGACCAGCTCGCCTGACCATTTTTATCGGTTTTGAGTGTTCCAAGCATCGAACCAGTACTCAGATCAGTATACACAAGATCATAATTTGGAACCGGAGTTCCTTCAAAAAAGTTTACCTGTGCTTTGAAGTTCACGGTTTCACCTGGGTACACCGCAGTTTTATCTGCAGTCACAGAAAGCGTATAGGCAGGTTTGACATATTGATTCACTTCAATATAACGATTCGAAAGCTGATCCTTGCCACTTTGCAATACCAAACCATAACCACTTGGAGTCAAATTTGAAAGTTTTATTTCACCACGAAAAAATCCTTGAGCATCTGGAATAACATCAACACTTTGAAGGAATCCCTGATCTCCAAGATTTCGTCCATAAAAATAATTATTTGTCTGAGGAATTCCCACAGTAAGGGTTGTTGGCAAAGCTGATTTATCTTTTTTGGCTATATAACCCCAAAATTTTATAACATCACTTGGTGCATACAATGCTCGATCTGAAGAAAAACTAAGAATATAGTCATCAACGGCTGGTTTTGCATTTTGTACAGCATAGGCGAGGTAGGGGCTCGAACCAAGCACCAAAAGTGATGATTCTGTTCCATGAGTAATTTGTATTACTTTTTGAGTTACGGGAGTCCCCCAAGGAACTATTTGACTACTGGTCACAATATGCAAAGATTCTGTATCAAAAGTAGCGACACCCTCGGCATTTGTTTGCCCCAAACTTTCTCCTGTGGCTAAAGATACCTGCACACCAGAAAGCGCAGATTTGCTGGAAAGATCATTCACCCAAATCAAAGTTTTATCTACTGTTGCAGAAATATAACTTGCAAAGTTTGTCACTTCGACAAACAAATGTTGGGTTTGTCCTTGACTTGAAATTTCGAGCCAATAATTTCCTTTTGGAAGATTTTCTGGTAATACCAAATATTTACTATATTCTTGTTTATAATCCTGAGCTTTGAGAGTAAACTCGCGTGCAAGAGTAATATCACTTGATGGCACTACAAAGTTTTTACGACTTTCAAAAGCCCAAGCCGGAATACTATTTTCTTTCAAAAAATTTGTTTTGTAGGCATCAAAAGATTTAAAGGCAAATGCTTTGACAACAAATTCTTCACCACCTTGAAGACCATTGATGGACATAAGCATTGGACCATTTGGAGAAAACTCTGCTTTATCCACATTGCTGTACCACAAAGGACGATATTCACCCGCGCTTTGTTCTGGCCCTGTTTCAAAACGGATAACAGCATCATTTGTCATAGGCGCAGTACCCTTGACTGGCATGTTTTTGTTGATTGTTACCGTATACAAAGTAGAAGGCTTGAGTTGTTTGGGAACAAATACCAAAGTACGTCCATGCACTTCAAACTTTCCTTCTGTTTTTGGAAGAATAGAAATATTTTTTTCGTAATCACTAAAATTTTCACTTGAAAAAGTAAGTTCAATACCAGAATTGAGAGGAACTCCTGTCAGTTGATTTCCAGGAATACTCGAGAGCAATTTGAATTGATTTTTTACTTGAAAGGCAAAAGAAAAGTCGCGTTCTACACTCGTATTATTTTCATCTTTATACGCGGCATCAATTTTTATACTATAAACTTGTTTTTCTTTGAGTGTATTTTTGGGAGTCACACGAAACTCATGCTCACTGATTTGTGTCAGTTCAAATGGAGTTTCTGGATTCATGTGCAAATGCGCCAAAAGAGCGTCACGAGTCAAAGCAGTTTTACTTTTTATGATAAATTCTGTTGTAGAATCAACGGCAAGTCCATCACCGCTTGTTGGAGTGATTTCAAAGTTATCTTTGGCATAAGCGCGATCAATCAAAAGTTCGGCCAGAGTACTGCCAGTTTGTGAACCACCCGGATGATTAATGATCATGGTACTCACCACAGCGACGAGTAAAACAACAACCATACCAAAGACAAAGGTCTTTTGGGTTGGGACGATGTGTGCGAGACCCTCGCGAATTTTTTGCCACATAGAAGTGCGCTTTAGTTCCCGTTTTGCCATAAGCTGGGCTTTGAGGCGGCCCTTGAATTCACTGGCATCTGGGATTGAATCAAAACGAGCACGAGCGATATGTGCTCCTGATTCTTGTAACGCACGAAGTTCTTCTTCATTACGTGGATCTTTTGAATTGTGATTGAATTCATTCATCATAAACCTATTTTGTTTCACTCGATGTATACATCTGCGAAAACTGTTTGAGCGCTCGACTGAGGAGCACCCCGGCATTGTTTGGACTTATTTGTAATACTTCTGCTACCTCTATATTGCTCAGCTCGGAAAAATATTTGAGCTGTATAACTTCTTGATATCTTTGCGGCAATTTTTTTATTACCCGCTGCACCGCTTCGCTATCTTCTAATTTTATCATTTCCTGTGTGGCGTCAAGGCCAGTGCTTGGATGTATTTCTTCGGGAAGATCTTCGGGAGCCATGGATATTGTATGTTTTTCTTTTCGGATGTAATCAATCACGGCATTTGTAGCAATCCGATATACCCAAGCTTGAAAAGTCCCCCCACCACCCGGCCTAAACTTATCCAAATGCAAAAAGACCTTTTCAAAGGTCACGGAAACTACATCTTCGGTCTGTTCACGGTTTCCGAGACGACGAAAAATATAGGCATAAATTTTTGGGAAATACCTCTCGTAGAGCAAAGAAAAGGCCGCATCGTCGGTCCGGGCTCGCTCTGCAAGAGCATATTCCTCTCGAGTGAGGCTCATGTGACCATCGTTAACTTCCATAGATATAACGCAGGACTATGAAAAAAGTGACACTTTTTGAGATTTTTTACCTTAATAGACCTATTTTAGCACATTTGACAACTATCTCAAAAATTGAGCCACATTACTATTGTGCTCGGCCAAAGTACGAGCATAATGTACGCCGCCAACAGAATCTGTCAGAAAATATACGGCGTCATTTGGAGTCGGATATATTGCCGCCATGATGGAACTGATGCTCGGATTGGAGATTGGACCTGGCGGCAAATCTCGGTATTTATAAGTATTGTAAAGCGAATCAATTTCACGTTCTTTTTGTTTGGTAAAAACATCTCCTTCGCGCCCAGAGAGATAATGCACCGTCGAATCTGCCTGAAGCCCCATACCAGCATCGATGCGACGCCAAAATAGATCGGCAACTTTTTTTCTGTCTTCACTCGTTTTCACTTCTTTTTCAAGAATACTGGCAAGAGTAAGAATTTCATGTACGGTTTTACCCTGAGATTGAATATCCTGAAGCATTTGAGTAGTAAATTGTCCTTGGCGTTCATCAAGAAGACGCTTTACAATAGCTTCGATCTTTTCATTTTTGTAAATACGATATGTCTCTGGCGCAAGGTATCCTTCAAGACTGACATTTTGTGGTTTATTCTTGAGGAGTGGATAATCGACAAAGGTAGTTGATGCCCAAGGACCAAAGACTGCAGGCTTACCCGTAAGCACAAAAAATTCTGTTGAACTTGCAAGACCCTCGGCTTCAAAATATTTTGCAATGTCTCCAAGATCCCAACCTGGAATGATGGTGATGTTGCGTTCGTTTTTTCCTTCTACTTGCAGCGCCGCAACAATTTTTTCTAGAGTGATTGGTGGAGCAATTTCAAAGAGTCCTGCTTTTATTTTTGTATCAACACCCGTAAATTTGAGATATTGTTTGAGCAAAAAGTCACTTGAAATAATTTTTTGGTCTTTTAGTTTTTGAATAAGTGCAGCAACCGTCTCCCCTTCTTTTATTTCAAATGTTATTTTGTTATCCGAAAGAAGTGAAGAATAAATACCACGATACACAAAAATTCCTGTACCAACCATGAGCAAGAGAAAAATGAAAAAAAGAAATTTAATGATTTTGAACATGAATTTAGTTTTTAAAAATATGTGCATTCGCTCGTGCCCACTCGAGACGCTCTGGAACACCAATATCTATCCATGGACGATCAGATTCGTAAACATAAAGATCTTTGACCAGAGGAAACACATCATATTCAATACTAAAGGTATCTTGACTTGGAAAATATTTTTGTATTGAAGGATTAAAAATATAAAAGCCGCCATTTTGATAACCAGGCTTGTGAATACCCTCTTTTTCTTTGAAAGCTGTCAAATGATAATTGCTTTCGTATTCAAGCGTCCCATAACTTGCAACATCAGGGACATAAGCAGCCAAAATAATACCATCGGTTTCACGATTATTACAGCTAATCATTTCATTCAAATCAATCGTTGTTAAAATATCACCATTCAAATTAATACTTGCTTGATCAGGATGAGGAACAGAAGCAAGTGCATTTTTGATAGCACCACCAGTACCAAGTTTTTTATCTTCAATAGCATAAATAATTTTGATTCCATTTCGTTCAAGACCAACTTCTTCTTGCAAAACATCACTCAAATGCCCCG
>CAZQRI010000002.1:17481-17777 GCA_964595805.1 uncultured Gammaproteobacteria bacterium | reverse complement strand
GATATGGACGCTTCTGCTGGTATGCCTTCTCGTATGATTAGTGGAGTGGCGCAAATAACAGCTCCCAGTGCTCCAAGTGAGGAAGTCCTACGAAAAGAAATAAAAACAGGAAGTCTTTCTCTTGTTGTAGAGGATGTTCCTCTTGCCGTAGAAAAAATCACAGGCTTTGCAAAAACACAGGAAGGCTATGTAGTTTCTACCTATATGTCAAAGGCGACTCGTTTTCCAACAGCATCTGTAAGTTTGAGGATTCCAGCAGAAAAATTTGACGTGAGTATGAGTGAACTCAAGAAGTT
>CAZQRI010000002.1:0-17471 GCA_964595805.1 uncultured Gammaproteobacteria bacterium | reverse complement strand
CTTGAACAAGCGCAAGTACAGGGACAAGATGTGACAGAGGAATATGTGGATCTTGAAGCGCGACTCAAAAATTTGCGTATAACAGAAACACAGTTTGCCGAGATTATGAAAAAAGCACAAAAGATCGAAGATATTTTGGCAGTGCAGGCGCAGCTTTCGCAGGTGAGAGGAGAAATTGAATCACTCGAAGGAAGAAAAAAATATTTGGATCAAAATGTGAATTATTCATTGATTTCTGTGAATTTGTCTACGAGTGCAGATCAACTTCCAATAGTGGATGAGGGTGAACAGTGGAAACCTTTGGCAATTGCAAAAACAGCGATACGAAGTTTACTTGCTGTAGGACAGGGTTTGGTTAATTTTGTCATTTGGCTTTTGGTATTTATTCCCGTGTGGGGAGTTATCGGTGGTGTAGTTTATTATCTGAAGAAAAAGTTTGTAAAGTAAATTCAAAAAAAGAAAAAATACCCCTTCAAAAGAGGGGTATTTTTATTGACAAAAAATTTGACTTGTGCTAGGGTTTACAGTCAATCTAGGTCAATAATGCCTGGTTGATTCGTTCTGTCAAATTCAAGTTTTCAACTTCGGGCGCGGCCCGAGAAGGAAATTTCGATGTCCAAGTTCGCGGTGGCGGCGGTTCTCTGCTTTTTTTTCTTCTTCAATCTCTTCTGCGGCGTGGCGGAGGCTGTGCCGCTGGTGAATTTTGATGGAGATTCGGTCCAGGTTTTCGAGACGACGGGCGACTCCGCACCTACATCGCTCGTTTCGGGGGCCAAAAAGCTTTCGAAGCAGGTGAAAGGTGAATACCCCTGGCGAGCGACTATCTTCACGCCTGGGTATCTTCCTCGTGACATCGAGTATGTGATGGATTCGTTGCGTCCCGGGTGGAAAACCTGGGAAGCGGCGCACTCACACGCAACTCTGGTGGTATGTTCTCGGATTCCAACCTGGTGTCGGATCCTTCCTCCGATTGAGGTCAAGGATCTGACTTCCAATTATCAGAGTCTCCTCGACTCTGGTGTTGGGGGGGATTTCTTTGGGGCTATCGCGCAGGCCCTCAACCTCATCGAGGCAGACCTGGCGAGCCGCGACGCATCCATTCAAGTGCGGATGCGACGTGAGAAGGCCGCCCGCGAGGCAGAGGAACTTGCGAAAAAGGCCGCAGCAAAGAAAGTCGCTGATGAGTATCAGGCTGCCCTCGACCACTTCGCCGCAGAGCAGGAGGTTCTCAAGGTTCTCGTTAGAGAGTCATCAGCCTGCTGTTGGCGCGAGGCCTTGCAGGCAGAGGATCTCTTTCGAGAGTCGGCTCCCACTGAGCTGAATGAAATCTACGTGCAGGCGGCCAAGGCTACGGCTCTGGCGCACAAGATTCAGGCGAAGATGAGGAAATCGTCTGAGTCTCGGAAAGAGTATCTCGTCCTTGTTGCAGGTATTGTGTTTTGCATCCTCGGGACCTTCATCCTCTGGGCTGGCTTTTCACAATATCTCCGGCGCAAGCTCAAGGTCTGGCTCGAAGAGCTCGATTCTACGCTCGTCAAAGAGGCGAGTTTCGTGGGGAAGTTTCAGGGAAAAACGGCAGTGACGCTGTTTCCTCTTGTGGGGCAGTTGGAAGTATTGTACAAACATCTCAACGGTGCGAAGTCCAACTTCCTCCTGTTCAGCCTGACCGGACGAGGCTTTGTCTTTCCCGTCTACCTCTGGATTGTCTGGCGTCAGTTTCGGTTGATTCGCTGGATGCACCAGGAGCTGTCGAAGCACTGGGCCCCAACGCTTCGGCAGATTGACGAGATCATCCGTCTTCCCGTTCGTTTTCAGGTTGAACTTGATACGTTGCGGGGATACTCGAAGGAAACGGCCTATAATGGTGTCCTCAGTCGTTACGAGTCGGAGTTCGGCGCTGAGGTACTCCAGCATCTCATCGAGATCAGGAATTTTGACCCACTTTCGTTCCGAGACGAGCTGGTTCGGATTCATAGTCGACACTCCGAACTCGACATGAAGATGGGGCAGTTGGCGCAGCTGCTCACTGTAGTTCTTGCTCGTCCGGATTTTCGGGGGAAGGTCACGGGGGAGATCTTTCGACTGCGGGGAGATTCCGCAGATCCGATCGATTTGATCTTGGAAAAGCTCCGAGAGCAACTCTCGGAGGGACAGAAGGCGGGGTGACGGAGTAGGGGGGAAACACCGCCACGGTGGCGGAAGATCGGCTGAGCTTGCATTGGGGGATGCAAGACTCGGCCACATGAAAAAGCAGCTTTGTTGAAAGGCTGCTTTTTTTTGATGGTATTTTTTAGATTCCAAATGGATTTTGTCTTCCTTTGTTATCTTCGTTGTTTCGTGCGCTCCTACAGGCGAGGTCCAAAAACTTTTTGTATGTGACATCTGCTTCTGATGATAGACGTGCAAGTACCGTATGAGGCCCTGCGAGCTTATGCCAGTCACCAACCCAGGCCTCGTTTTCATCACTGGGTGTGTCTGCTATACGAAGGTCTGGTATAATTTCATGTTGCTGAAAAAAATCGATAACATGTTGCCACTGTGGAATTTGTCTTGAAAAACGTTCAATTTCTTCTTTGGAAAACGATATTTGTGGATCTTGTAAATTTTTTGTGGGGTCTTGTTTTTCAATGATTAAAAAAATATAGTATAAAAATTTGTGGTATTCTTCAAGAGTCCTTTTTTCGAGAGCTATTTTTGGTAAAAAGAAAAAATCAAGATCTTGTTGACTTGTATGTCCCTCAGGCCTTTTGCCTATAGCCCCTGATCCTGCGAGGACCACAACATCTATCTCAGGAAGTGTTGTAGAAAGAGCCTGTGCAAGCAGACTTCCAGCTTCAGTTTGGACCTGTTCAAAATTTTTTTGTTTTTCTGGATCTGTTTGGTATCCTGTAAAATATGCTTTTGCAAAAGCCTCGAGTGCTGCTGGAGTAAGAGAGTTTTTGACCAGTATATGTTGATTGATCTTAATTTCGTGAATGCTTTCGTTTAATCTGTATATTTGACTTTCTATTTGAAAACGTTCCTCGCTATTTTCATCCA
Organism: uncultured Gammaproteobacteria bacterium; assembly: GCA_964595805.1. Classification (GTDB taxonomy): domain Bacteria; phylum Patescibacteriota; class Patescibacteriia; order Magasanikbacterales; family UBA922; genus CAYTKU01. The sequence continues at coordinate 14,432 of CAZQRI010000002.1, read as the reverse complement.
AAGGTTCGGCTTGTTTTTCTAGGTTATCAACCCGAGTTTGATAGTTTTCGATTGCTTGATCCATATCACGCAATTTGGTAATCGTCGCTTCAGACAGAGTTGATTCAAAAAGAGCTTGGTATTTTGGAGAAAGGATTTTATCTTTTGCAACATCATTTACAAAGGAGCGAATCCAAATTTTTCGAACATCGCTTGGAACAGTATTCCTCCAATATTGAAGAACATTTCGATCACCAATTTCGTGATAAAACCTGAGAATATCTTTGCTTGTTTCGGACATAAAAAAGAGTTATATGAACCATTGTATCATACGATCGCGTTCACACAAATCTTTGATGACTTGAATTTTTGAGTTTGGGAAAATTTTTGTAATATACTCCGAAAGTATTTGTGATTGTGATGGGTCTATTTCAAAAAAGAAAGTTCCAGTAACATTATTTTGTTGTATGTGTGTGAGAAGTTCTTTGTAAAGGGCAAGGCCAGCATCATCTGCGACCAGGGCAGAGTGTGGTTCCTGTTGAATTGATTTTTCTTCATCAAATTGTTCTTGTGTAAGGTAGGGGAGATTGGCGCTGAGGATTATATTTTGAAGAGGTATATCTTTTTGGAAAATTGCTTCGAGAAGATAACCTTGTAAAAATTGTATTTGGACATGGTGATGCTCTGCGTTTTGTTTTGCAATTTTAAGTGCTGGTTTTGAAATATCTGTTGCGAGAAATTGAATGTTTTGATTTGTATTTTTTGCAACTGATATTGGAATGCATCCAGAACCTGTGCCAATGTCAATAAAAATATGCGCTGGATTATTTTTTAATTCTTCTAAAACTTTTTCAACAAGAATTTCTGTATCAGGACGGGGGACGAGGGTGTGTTTATTTACCAAAAAATCAAGACCAAAAAAATCTTTGTGCCCTGTGAGGTAGGCGAGTGGAATTCCAGAATTACGTTTTTTTATAAGAGAGAGGAATCTGTATTTTTGAAAAAAAGAAACTTTTTTTTCTGGGTAGGTGACAATATATTCACGAGATTGTTTGAGTACAAATGCCAAAAGAAGCTCGGCATCAAAGCGGTCGATTTTTTGAATTGCAATTTTGAGAAGAGAGAAAATGGTCACAGTTATTCACCATCCATTTGTTTGTAGTCGGCTTCGCGAAGGGCTTCGATAATTTTGCCTACATCGCCGTTCATAATGGTTGGGATATTGTTCCAGCTTTCGTGAATGCGGTGATCTGTGATGCGGTCTTGTGGGTAGTTGTAGGTGCGAATTTTTTCACTGCGATCACCCGTTCCGATTTGGCTTTTGCGTTTTTGTTCGAGTTCACTGCGTTTTTTTTCTTGGTCCATTTCATAGAGACGAGCGCGCAGTACATCCATGGCTTTGGCTTTATTTTGTACTTGAGAGCGTTCATCCTGACACTGCACAATAAGGCCTGTTGGGATGTGTACGATGCGCACCGCACTTTTGGTCGTGTTCACACTTTGCCCACCAGCTCCACCAGAACAAAAGATGTCGATACGAAGGTCAGACTCTTTGATTTCCATTTCTGTTTCTTCAATTTCTGGAAGTACCGCTACTGATGCAGTTGATGTATGGATACGTCCGGTTTTTTCTGTTTCTGGAACGCGTTGTACACGGTGTACTCCCATTTCGTATTTCATGTCGCGGTACACATTGTGTCCACTCATGGTAAAAATAACTTCTTTGTATCCACCAATACCGATTTGGTGTTCGTCAATAAGGCCTGTTTTCCATCCTTTGGTGTCGGCGTACTTCATGTACATACGCATGAGGTCTCCCGCAAAGAGTGCTGCTTCATCTCCACCGGCTCCAGCACGGATTTCTACGATGACATCTTTTTTGTCCATTGGGTCTGTAGGGCGTGTGAGCGTTGCCAATTCTTCTTCAAGCTGGGATTTTTTTTCTGTGAGCTCAGAAAGTTCTATTTGTGCGAGTTCTCGCATGCTTTCGTCATCACCTGCAATTAAATCCTGAGCATCTGCAAGATGTTTTTCTACAAGTTCGAGTTCAATAATTTTTTCTGCTTGGGGTTTGAGGTCTGTATATTCACTCGAAGCTTCTTTGAGTTTTTTTGGATCATTAAGAACCTCTGGATTTTGGAGATCAGATTCAAGAGAGAGGTATTTATTTTTGAGTTCTATATATTTTTCGAGCATAGGACTATTGTACAGGATAATGATAAAACAAAAAAGCAGCCCGAAAGGGGAACTGCTTTTGTTTTTGAATAGCTACTGAGCTGCTTCTACATTTGTCATTTTTGCCTTGCGAGCAGCTGTTTTTGCTGCATGTTTTGCAGTTTTTCCTTTACGAGTTTCTGCTTTTCCAGCAACTTTTTCTGTACGTTCTGCAAATTTTTCGATACGGCGAGCAGTATCCACGAGAATTTGTTTTCCTGTGTAGAATGGATGTGAAGCAGAAGAAATTTCGATATGGAGGACCATGTATTCAACTCCGTCAACTGTTTTTGTTTCTTTTGAGTGGAGTGTTGAAGTACCAAAAAATTCTGCGCCACATGAAGTGTCGAGGAAGATAACGTTGTTCACCTTTGGATGAGTTTCTTTTTTCATAGAAATGATTCTGAGGCTTCCCATGAAGGCTTTCATGGCTTGCTCGAGAAAGACAATAATAAAGTAAGAGGAGTATAGCAGAGAGGGGAGACTTTGTCAATAATCCACAGTGGGATAGGAAAAAAGCTTGACTTTGTGAAGTTTTTGAGTAGAATGCATTTTAGCCAATCCTGGCAAACGGAGTGTGTCCATGGGGAAAGGTAAAAAGCCCGATTTTCCGAAGCCCAAGAAGAGTCAGCGCCATGGAGGAAAGGGAACCAACGGCGCCGTCTCGGTCAAACAGAAAGGGGGCGCTGGGGCGAAGCCTCAGCACCGAAAGGCGAAGGTCAAGGGGAAGACCTGCAGCTCCTGCGGGGGCACTGTCGCTGCGGGGTCTGAGTCTCGACACGAGATCTACGATCCCAAGACCGGGAAGGTCTCTCACCCTTGCACAGATCAGCGGTGGCGCGAGGTATTAGTGCTGCCGCCCGTGGCGTCCATGGTCGTGACGGCGATGGTCGATGAGGAGCCTCCTGCTCCTACGACTACGGCACCTTCGTCCACGGTCGTAGTCTGTGAGCGCTGCAAGAAGTCTGTGGCCCCGGGTGAGGGTAGCCACTTTCGGCTGAAGCAGCGGGTGAACGCCCGTCCGGGCGTGATGGACAAAAAGTGGCATTGCCATGCGCCCCCTCCGCCCAAGGTCGTCGCACCACCGCCTCCGCCCAAGCCCAAGCCTGTCGTCGCCTCCGCAAAGGTGGGCAAGTGGTTCAAGGTGGGGGAGCTGTGGGATTGCTCCTCCTGCCACAAGATCGACATTTCGGCTACGTATGCCTACTGCCCCGGCGGTAGCTGCGGCGGCATTCGTCCTCCCTTCTGACGAGCAACCCAACCCTCGGACGCCGCGTCGCCGTCCCCCCTGCCGTTCCGCAAAGCTTTTAACTACCTTAAAGATTTTGCAGAGCAGGGGGGCTAATATTGGCCAAAAAACAACAAAAGGCTTGCAATTTTCTAGAAACTTAGGTATACTTCACTTTACTAATGTCTATATATATGCTTCTCAAAGCTCTTCAGATTGTCCAAATGGTTCTCGCAGTACTTCTTATTATCGCAATTCTCCTTCAACAAAAAGGTTCTGGAATTGGTGCAAGTATGGGAGGTCCTGGTGCTGGTGGAATTGTTTCTACTCGCCGCGGTGTTGATTTGTTCCTCTATAAAGCAACTATCATTCTTTCGATTATTTTCTTCGGACTCGGTATTAGTTTTATTATCATTAAATAAAAGTTATTTACTTTTAATTTTAGTGACGGGTTACTGAAACCCCTGTTTTAGCTTCATCATTTGTGAAAATGTTTTTTGTTCGTTTGTGGAAAAAATTTTTTTCAAAGAAGGCTGTTTCCAAGCCTCTTGTTTCTTCGTCTCTTGATCTTGCCATGCTTCGATCTGTACGAAATCAAGCCTATCCACATTTGACACAGCTTCGACATTTTAAAAGATTTTTGAATTCAAAGGAAAAAAAATTGTATCGAGTTGCCGTGCTTGGTCTGGTACTTGGGGTAATTTGGTTTGCTTGGAGTTTTTATACAAATCGTACAACCTTGGTGGCTACCCAGGGGGGAGATTATATTGAAGGAATGGTTGGGTCTCCAGCTCTTGTGAATCCTTTGTTTGCAAGTTTGAATGATGTTGATAAGGATATTACACGGTTGGTCTATTCAAGTCTTCTCAAAGTTGATGAAAATGGAAATTTGCTTACTGATCTTGCTGAAAGTTTTTCTTTGAGTGAAGATAAAAAAACATATACATTTGTTCTCAAAAAAAATGTGGTATGGCATGATGGAGAAGCCTTTACGAGTAAAGATGTTATTTTTACCTTTGATTTGATTCAGAATCGTACGGTGAACAGTCCTTTGGCTGTGAGCTTTCAGGCTATAAAGGTAGTTGCGGTAGATGAGTATACGGTGCAGTTTACTTTGTCAGAAGTATATACGCCGTTTCCTTCAAGTTTGACACTTGGAATTTTACCCGAACATGTTTGGGGTGATATTCCAGTTGAACAAATTCGTTTGGCTCGTACAAACCTGCGTCCAATTGGGACTGGTCCTTTTAAATTTTCTCGTCTTGTAAGTGATAAAACAGGGTATATCTCGGAGTATTCATTGGAGCGTTTTGATCGTTATTATCAAAGACCTGCATACTTAAATCATATTACCTTTCGTTTTTTTGCTTCCTATGATGGAAGTGACTCGGCTTCTTCGGCTATTGAGGCTTTGCGCGAGCAAAGTATTGATGGGGTAAATTTTGTCCCTATTAGTTTGAAAGATAAAGCTGATAGAAAGCATGTAACAATTTATAATCCTCTACTTCCACAATATACCGCTTTATTTTTTAACCAAAAACGTCAAAACTTTTTGGCAGAAAAAGATGTTCGGCTCGCTCTCTCTGAGGCAGTGGACAAAGAAAAAATTATTAAAGATACACAAAAAGGTGATGCGGCTCGTATTTTTGGGCCAATTTTGCCTGGTTATCCAGGATATTTGAGTACGGCAACAGGAAGCCTTGGGTATGCACTTGATGATGCGAATAGTCGTCTTGATAAATATTCTGTTCGTATGAATGCTGATGTTTATAAAGAAAAACGAAAAGCAGAATTGCAAAAAGAATGGTTGGACGCTAATCCCTTGGTCACAGGAACAACAAGTACGGTTTCTGCTGTGGTAACGAGTTCTGTAGAAATGGCTCAGTTTATTGATGATACCTTAAAAGAAGAATTTTCTGGTGCACAAACATTTTTTCGAAAAGCAAAAAATGGAACAGACATTATTGCCATTGATTTGTTGACCGTTGATACTCCAGAATATCATAAAGCGGCAGAGCTTATTGCTGGTTTTTGGCAAGAACTTGGTATCAAAATAAATGTGAGTTATGTCAGTGCAAAATCTTTGTCTCGAGATATTTTGAAGGATCGTAAATACGATGTGCTTTTGTACGGAGTCCTTCTTGGAAGTGATCCTGATCAATATCCATTTTGGCATTCATCACAAGCAAGCTATCCTGGTTTGAATTTATCCCAGTATAGTAATAAAATTGTAGATGGTATTTTGGAAAAAATACGTGTTACTGATAAGGTAGAAGATTTGAATAATTTATATCGACAGTTTGAGGATAAAATTTTACAAGACATTCCTGCAATATTTTTGTACTCACCACAATATCATTATGTGGTTGAAGATAAAATAAAGGGAATTCAAGTGACTCGTATCACAGAACCATCGGACCGTTTGAGTGGAGCTGTAAATTGGTATATAAATACCAAACGGGTTTGGAAAAAATAAATTTCAATAGGCCTCGATGGCGAAACTGGTAGACGCACTCGCTTCAGGTGCGAGCGTTCGCAAGGACTTGGGAGTTCGAATCTCCCTCGAGGCACATAGTAACTTTTTTCATATCTCTTTCTTCTTCATTGGAGATGTGTGGTTATTTTTTAATTCATTTTTAGGTTTTAGCGTTGGGTGAAATTCATTTTATTATTCGCTTCGTATTTTTTTACTTGTCCATGACTGCGGTTAATACAAGTAAAAAAATATCTCAGCTCCATAAAAACTGAATGTTTACTTCTTACTTTGAAAGCTTAAAAATATTCCTTTCTTTAAGGAATGTACATTATATATATGATGGAACAAACATCACAAAGTAGACCAAAAGTATTTCGTCGAACCGTACGACAATACGGAACAAATCCAAATTCAAAAATGATGGATGCACCTCTTGGAACAGGTGTCGCTGCTCGTCCTGCCTCTCAGCCTGTTGGTCGCCCACTTCTTCGATCTGCAGTTCGTCCTGCGGCTCGATCACTGACTCGACCCGCTCCACGAACAAATTTTGGATATAATAAAACAACAACTGCAGCATCTCCTGCTGCAACAACACAAAATCGTGGATTCGCTCCACAAAGAGGAGATCGAAATTCTTATTTCAAAAATCGTAAAACAAATTATATGGGGCCAGTGATGCCACTGCCTCCAAAAGTTGCGCCAGCAATTTCAAATAGTGGAGCCTTCAAAATTATTCCTATTGGAGGTTGTGAAGAAGTCGGTCGTAACATGACAATTTTTGAATATAAAGAGGATATTATTATTCTTGACATGGGGCTTCAATTTCCAGAAGAAGACATGCCTGGAATCGATTATATTATTCCAAATATTAAATATCTTGAAGGAAAAGAAAAACGTGTCCGTGGAGTAATTTTTACTCATGGCCACCTTGATCATATTGGTGCCGCTCCATTTTTGCTTGAAAAGTTAAATTATCCACCTATTATTTCTCGTGATCTGACACTTGCTTTGGTGAAACACAAACAAGAAGACTATGAAAAGGGAAGTAGTAAACGTCTCAAGTGTATTCGTGTTGCAAATTTGAATGACAAAATTCGTTTGGGTGAATTTACTGTCGGATTTTTTCAAGTAGAACATTCGATTATGGATTCTATGGGGGTTACGATCGAAACTCCTGCCGGATCTGTTATTCATGCGGGGGATTGGACCATGGAACGTGATGCTGACGGTAATACAAATCTTCGTTACGAACAGCTTGCCAAGGGCTTGGTTCGTCCAACAAGCTTGATGCTTGAAAGTCTTGGTGCGCTCAACGATAAGCGTCATGGAACCTATGAAGAAATGTATAAAAATTTATATACAATTCTTGAAAGTGCTCCAGGACGAATCGTGATTGGAACTTTTTCTTCACAGGTTGAACGTGTAAAATGGATTATTTATGCCGCCGAAAAAATTGGCAAAAAAGTTGCTTTGGATGGATATAGCATGAAAATGAATATTGAAATTGCAAAAGAACTTGGGTATATCAAAACACCAAAAGGCGTACTTATCGATATTGATAAAATTCATGACTATCCAGATAACCAAATCGTGGTTGTTTGTACTGGTGCTCAGGGAGAACAAAATGCTGTGCTTTCACGTATTATCAATAAAGAACACCGACAGCTTCGTCTCAAAGCAAGTGATACAGTAATTTTTTCTTCATCAATTATTCCAGGAAATGAACGTTCTGTGCAGCGTCTCAAAGATGCTATTTATCGTCAGTGTGATCACGTGATTCATGGTGATATTATGGATGTGCATGTGTCTGGACATTCAACTCGTCAAGATATTCGTGATATGATTATCCAAACAGCACCGGATTATTATATTCCAGTGTATGGAAATCATTTCTTTTTGAAAGAGGCCCGCAATGTGGCTCTTGGAATTGGTTTCAAGAGTGAAAATATTGTGGTTCCAGATAATGGAAGTATCATTGAAATGGATAAAACAAGTATCCGTCTTATGCCACAAAAAGCTCCTTCGGACTATGTTTTTGTAGATGGTCTTGGTGTAAGTGATATGCAGCATGTGGTGCTTCGCGATCGCCAAGTTTTGGCAGAAGACGGAATGGTCGTAGTTATTGCTACTGTTGATTCTAAAACTGGAAAATTGCTTCAGAATCCAGATATTATTTCTCGTGGATTTGTATTCTTGAAAGATAATAAAAAATTGATTGAGGATCTTCGTATTAAAGTCAAAAAAATGGTAGAAGAGTCAAATCCTCAAACATGGGCTGATACAAATCAAATTAAAAACGATTTGCGTGATAAAGTTGGACAATTTTTGTTTACCAAAACTGAAAAACGCCCGATGGTTTTGCCGGTGGTGATTGAAGTCTAGTATTTTTCTATAAAAAAATCCTGATGAAAGTCAGGATTTTTTTTATTCCTATCCACCAGGGATGGAGCAAAAAAGGGGAGCAGCGCCCACACCATTTTCTGCTGATTGTAGTATACAAAAACAAAGATAAAGTTTTTTTAAAGTCTCTGTGGATAAGTTTCAATGGGTTGAAAAAGATAACATTCTGTGGTAGAGTCTTGTTACTTTAAGCTGACGTAGTGAAACTGGTATACACTATGTGCCTTAGTATGTTATAGTATTAAGGTATGAAACCTTTAGGGAAAGTAAAAATCGAGTGGTCCCCAGATTTTGCATATGTCATAGGGCTTATTGCAACTGATGGAAACTTATCTTCTGATGGAAGAAAAATTTTCTTTACTTCAAAAGATTATGAGTTAGTTTTTATCTATAAAAAAATATTGATTCTAACGAATAGTATCGGACGTAAGTCGCGAGGAGTTGAGAGTGAAAAAAAATATTATGTAGTCCAATTTGGAGATGTATTGTTTTATAAATTTTTGCTTTCTATTGGGCTTACACCAAAAAAATCAAAAACGATTGGAGTGTTGGATATACCAGAAGAATTATTTTTTGATTTTCTTAGGGGATGTATTGATGGAGATGGAAATATACATGCTTTCGTTCATCCTGAAAGCTCTAATTTGCAGTTACGTATACGACTTTGTTCTGCCAGTAGAATTTTTTTAAACTGGATACATGAACAGACCATAAAATATGATATAAAAGGTTATATACAAGTAAGAAAGGATATTTTTGTTTTAACTTTTGCAATGGGGGCTTCAAAAAAGTTGCTATCCAAGATATACTATGAAGGATTTAAATATTGTCTTACAAGAAAGTATTTGTTAGCAAAAGAATATTTGAATAAACCGTAAAAAATTTAAGCCGGGATGGCGTAACGGTAGCCGCACTAGTTTTAGGAACTAGCGCCTTCGGGCATGGGAGTTCGAGTCTCCCTCCCGGCACACATATTTTAAAGCCACTTTCCTCAAGTGGCTTTAAAATTTTTAGAAAATGGAGTATTATGGGAGAATAACACTCTTTTTATGTACAAAAAATTTGGATCTATTGTTTTTGTTGTAATTTTTACACTGACACTGAGTGGTTGTGCGCTCTTTCCACAAAGAGATTTTGGGGTAACGGCTACGCGCCCTGCGCCTGTTGTTCGGACTCCCATTGGAACTCCTCTGCCAATAGTAGAAGAAATTACTGAAGAGAACGGAGAAGATCCTGCAATAATTAGTCCCTCGATGTTTCGTTATTCTTTTGAATTTCCATTGAATTTTTCGTCTGTTACAAATACATATTATTCTGAAAAATTTACATCAGAACATTTGTCTGCTCAATTTCCAAGATCTTCGGTTTTGGGGATTTCAGAAGCTACTATAGATGTTGGGGTTGGGGACGAATGGTGTCGCCCTGATTTGTTTTCAAATGCTACTCCCATAAGCACATCGACAAGACTTTTGTCAGGTATTACATTTAATAAGTTATCTTTTGTTGATTCTGCGGCAGGAACTCAATATCGAACAACGGTATATTTTGCGAAACGAGAAAACAAATGTTATGCTATTGTGATGTTTTTACATACCGTTACTGTAGAAAATTTTGCTAATACTGAACAAGAAGCCTCTGAGCTTCGGAAGAATTTTGATACTGAATTTGCCAAAATAAATACACTGTTTGATCGTGTGGCAGGGACTTTTCATTTTCGTGAAATAAAATAGTTGTATGAGTTATCGTCGGGCCAATGGACTTATTTTGGTAGCACTTGCATTTTTGCTTTGTGCTTGTGTTGCGTTTTTGTTGTACAGACAAAATTTTTTTGTTATGCCGGATACAAAGGTGATTGTTCCTTTTGAATCTGCTCGAGAAAACTCTGTCTCTTCTCCTTCTGAATCCGCTGTTTCTTCTACTCCACTTATTGTAAAAACAAATAAGGTTTTGAAAAACTTTGGTTCTTGTGGTGACGAAAGTAAAAATGGAAGTATTTTGAGCTATTCCCCTGATCTTTTGAATGCACTTTTAGATAATATCAACGATAGCCACTGTGAAGCTCCAAAAGTTGGATTTCCTAATTATAGTTTTGTATTGCAAGATCCCTCACAGGTGCGTATAGCCGAAATGACTCCAGATTATAAGTATATTTTTTATTTGAAAGTAGAAACGAGTGATACGAGCTCGACCTATTCTTTGTATAAAATAGATATTTCTTCTCGTCAAACTTCGCTTCTTGAAACCGATACCATTTCAAGTGATTGGCCACTCCAAAAAGATTTTTATGAGGATAAACTCATGCCCCGAGAATCTCTTGATGGGAAAAAATTACAATATTTTTGGTTTTTATCCGATCCAAAAGGACGCAGTGATACGAGTGAATATCTGGAAGCAAAAGAAATTTCTTTGGAATAATTACTTCGGCATATATGTTGGATGATGTTTTCTTTGCAGCTGAAATGGATGCACATATAAAGGTTATTGACTTACACGAGTTTAGTACTATTTTTGAAGCACTGGAACAACTTGAAAAAAAGTTGTTTTTATTCTCTCAAAATGGAGAACGCGCTGTTCGTGTGGTACATGGTATTGGAAGTGGTCGTTTGGCTTTTGAGGTACATGCATCATTTGAAAAAAATCCATTGATTAGATCATGGAAGGAAAGTGAACATGGAGGAAGTTGTATTGTGATTTTTTAAATTATCAAAATTTTAAAATATGAAAACTTCTAAAAATACAAAAATGCTTTGGTATTTGAGTCTTAATCCTGAGATGCAATCTTTTGTAAAAAAATCTTTTCGTGGTTTTCCTCTTGTTATAAAATCCAAGCCACTTGATAAACATACTCTTGAAAAAGATGCAGAAATTTTGGTTGTTTTTGTAGATTCAAAAGTTGATGCGGCTGTTTTGAAGGCAATGCCAAAATTGAAATTGATTGTTACTTTGTCTATGGGTTTTGATCATATTGATCTTGCTGCCGCACAAAAAAGAAAAATAATTGTTTGTAATATTCCTTCGTATGGTGAAAATACTGTAGCCGAACATGCCATGGCGCTGTTGTTATCACTTTCTCGAAAAATATTTGATTCTGTAAAACGTGTAAAAGAGGGAATGTATGATTACCACGGACTTCGTGGATTTGATCTCAAAGGGAAAACAGTTGGGGTTCTTGGAACAGGGAAAATAGGGTGTCACCTTATTGAAATGCTGCGCGGTTTTGGTGTACAGAGTATTGCATTTGATGCATATCCCAAAAAAGAATTACAAGAGAAACTAGGGTTTCGTTATGTCAGTATCAAAAAATTGCTTGCCGAATCTGATATTGTTTCTTTGCATTTGCCACTTCTTGAAGATACAAAACATTTTTTGAATAAAAAAAGAATTGCCCAAATGAAAAAGGGTGTCGTGATTATAAATACGGCTCGTGGTGGACTTGTTGACTCAAAAGCCTTGCTCGCGGGGCTTCAATCTGGACATATTGCTGGGGCAGGGCTAGATGTTTTGGAGGGAGAAGAATATTTGCAGCATCCAGAAATGGTATTTGGTTTCTGTTCAGAAAAGGATGAAAAACTTTGTCTCATGAATAATATGATTATTGACCATCCCCATACGATTGTGACTCCACATAATGCTTTCAATAGTATTGAAGCAGTGCAGAGAATTTTGGATACTGCGGTTGAAACCGTGAATAACTTTTTACAGGGAAAAGAAATAAAAAATAAAGTATGAAGTATTGGCTTTTGAAAACGGATCCAGAAACATACTCTTGGGAAAATTTAGTGACAGATAAAAAGACAGAATGGACAGGAGTGCGTAACTATGGAGCTCGTAATAATATGAAAAAAATGGCTCCTGGAGATTTTGCTTTATTTTATTATAGTCAAAAAAAACCACGCATTGTTGGAATTGTAAAAATTATTTCTCTTGCACATTTGGATTCTACGGATACGAGTGGTATTTGGTGTAGTGTTGATATTGCACCTTTAAAATTATTGGAAAAAGAAATTTCTCTTTCAGAAGTAAAAACTTTGCCAGCCTGTAAAAATATGGTTCTTCTTAAAAATTCTCGATTATCAGTACAGCCAGTTACTGATCAGGAATGGAAGGCTCTTCAATAATGATATTGTTTTTTGTTGCTAATGGTAATTGCGCGATAGAGCTGTTCGAGTAAAATTGTGCGTACCATTTGGTGAGGAAAAGTAAGTTGTGAAAGTGAAATTTGTATATCGGCAAGATCCAAGATGGATTTGTGGAGTCCAAGTGGTCCACCGATAATAAACACAAGAGTTTCTCCTCTACTGGAGTTGTTCTCTAAAAATTTTGCAAAGAGGGGAGAGTCAAATTCTTTTCCGTGTTCGTGTAAGGCAATAACAAATCCATTTTCAGGTAAATTCTTTTTTATTTTTTCAGCTTCTTTTACCTTTATTTTTTCTCGATCATCACCATCACGGAAGGCTTCTTCACTGAGCTCGCGCATTTCAATACGAGCGTAGGGTTTTATTCGTTTGAAGTATTCATTTTCAGCATCGCTCCAGTAGGATTCTTTGAGTTTTCCAAGAGTAATAATTTTGACATTGAGCATAAAAAATGATTTCATTAAAAGTATACTTGTATTATATATGGCATCTTCTCCAAAAGAAAATTTCAGTGTGCACAATCTTCAGGATTTTCGAAATAAAATAGATTCTGAAGTTGCTTTGTCAGAAATAAAATTTTATCTTCAGTCGGTCTTTATAAAAATACAAGATACTCTTTCTGTATTAAACATGCAATTACATTTACTGCATGATTTTGATTTTTCTGTATCTGATGGCGAACAAAAAGATTTTTTGAGTCATTTTTTGGTAAAACTTGAATACCTCTCTAAGGGAGCAAATTCTGGAGAAATTGCTTTGCATGAAAGTTTCCCAGATATGTCTGCCTTTGGTGATAAGGATTTTTGTGTTTTTGCCAAGGGGCGTCAAGATGAATTCAATCTCAAGCTTCGAACGATCGAACAAATAACAGACGAAGAGTTTTTTGAGACCTTGAGTGTTGAATTTCGTTTTCTTTTTGCCTCCGCAGAACATTGTATTGCGGCGACTTCTTTGATTGGGACAAAAGAGGAACTTTTTTCTCTTTCCGAGGAGATTTCTTTGGCGGCACTTTCTTTGGATTTCCTTGCTCGTTTTTTTGAAAAATGGCTCCAAAATAAGGGAATTTTTATTCAATAAAAGTTATCCCCAGAGCTGTGTAGAAAGCAGTACTTGACAATGTTTTTGGCTTCTGCTAAAATGCTCCTCATCAAGCTAGTTTACAACCAAATTTCAAAACCCATGTCCAAGGCTCGCCTCTGGACCTCTGGAATGGTACTTTATCCCTATACTTTTTTCAAATGTATATAAAAGTCCAACCCATTCTTTAGGACCAAGAGAGCGTATTGCCTTATCGCAAGCCGCTGTATGCGGTTTTTTTAGTCTCAAATTTCTCTTCACAGTTGACTCGGAAAAATCCGAATTATCTGTGAGGTTGAATCTGACAGGTCATTACAATTGAATACAATGAGAATCAACAAATTGTAAGTAACAAAAATGAAGCACAATTTTGTGTTTTCGTAGTGTGCACTAAGAGTACACGGTGGATGCCTTGACATTATTTGGTCGATGAAGGACGTTGCAGGGTGCGATAAGTCTCGGTGAGGTCCCAAGCAACCTTTGACCCGGGAATTTCCGAATGGGGGAACCCAACTATTCGAAAGAGTAGTTATCATGTAGTGAATACATAGCTGCATGAAGAAGACCTGGTGAAGTGAAACATCTCAGTAGCCAGAGGAAAAGAAAACAACGTGATAGCCTTCAACTTTCAGCTCCTTTAGGGGAGCGTGAGAGTTGATTGCTACAGAATTCCCTTAGTAGCGGCGAGCGAAAGGGGAGAAGCCTAAACCTTTATTGTGAAGTTATCTGAAATAATAGTCTTCGGACTTTTTAGGACAGGTGACGAAAGATCAGGTCGTTGCAATAAAAGGTGTTGTAAGACATAACGTCGGTTACCTGCTATACCGGCTATGAAATTGATATATATATAGTCAAAGACTCCTGGAACGGAGCACCAGAGAGGGTGATAGTCCCGTAGATGAAATATATATATCTCATAGTG
>CAZQRI010000001.1:1427-19731 GCA_964595805.1 uncultured Gammaproteobacteria bacterium | reverse complement strand
TGAATTTTACAAAAAACTTGCTGCGGGCGCTCAGGAATTTTATGCTGAACTTTTACCAAAACGTGGAGAAATTTTTACTCAGGATTCTCGTACGGGTAAAAAATTTCCATTGGCGTTAAACAAAGAAAGTTATTTGCTCTTTGCCGACACTCGCCTTATTAAAAGCGATGAGGATGCCAAAAAAGTTTTGGATGCTTTGAATGATGTTTTTCACTACGAAGGGAATCGCACCACAACTCTTTGGGCAAGTTTGAATAAACGTACAGATCCCTATGAGCCTTTAGAAAAAAAAGTAGAACAAGAACAAATGGAAAAAATAAAGGCCTTGAAACTTCCTGGTATTGCCTTTGTAAAGATTCCAACACGTTTTTATCCAGAAGGGAATTTGGCCGCGAGTGTGCTTGGTTTTGTGAGTAATAATGACCAAAATCGCCAAATAGGAAAATATGGTATTGAAAGTTATTTTCAAAAAGAATTAGCGGGGAAAGAAGGAGAACTGACAGGAACCACTGCGCATGGGGGTGGTTGGATTCCTTTTGATACTCGAATTTTTCGTTCGAGTGATGCCGATGATGGTACAGATCTTACGCTTACTATTGATCGTACGATTCAATTTCAGGCCTGTGAGCGTTTGTATCAGGGGATGCTTGAGTATAATGCGAGTAGTGCGAGTCTTGTGATTATGGATCCCTATACTGGTGCTATTCGGGCTATGTGTAGTTATCCCGATTTTGATCCCAATAAATATGGTGAAGTAAGTGATATTCGATCCTATAACAATAGTACTATTTTTACTCCATACGAACCAGGATCTATCTTTAAAGCCATCGCAATGGCAGCTCTTTTAAATGAAGGGCAGATTGAGCCACATAGTCCTTTTCACGATCCAGGAGTTCGATCGGATTTGTGTAAAACACCAATTCGAAATGCAGAAAACAAAAGTTATAATGATACTGACATGACAGGAATTTTGGAAGATTCTATCAATACTGGAATGATTTATATCGCAGAGCGTTTGGGTACTAGTCGTTTTCGTGACTATGTAGAAAAATTTGGTTTTGGTGTAAAGTCGGGGATTGAACTTGATACCGAAGTTTCTGGAAATATTGAATCTTTGAATAAGAATAAAAATACAAAAAAAATTGATTGTTATACAGCCACGGATTCTTTTGGACAAGGTCTTACGGTAACGCCACTGCAAATGGCTGCTGCCTATAGTGCTATTGCCAATGGTGGAATTTTGATGAGCCCATATATTGTTGATGAGATGGTCTTGCCAAATGGAAAAGTAATAAAAAAACAGGCAAAAGAAGTTCGTCGTGTGATAAGTACGCACGCAGCGTCTTTGCTTTCGGGAATGCTCGTGAATGTGGTTGAAAATGGACATGCTAAAGCTGCAAAATCACAGGAATATTATATTGCAGGAAAAACAGGAACTGCACAGATTCCAGGTCCTGGTGGATATACGGCGGATACAATTCATTCTTTTGTTGGTTTTGCTCCTGTTGATCATCCAAAATTTGTGATGATTGTAAAATATGAAAAGCCAGAGAGAAAGTATGCCGAGAGTACGGCTGTACCTGTATTTTCGGATATTTCAAAGTTTTTGCTTCAGTATTACGAGGTAATGCCAGGGCGAAAATAATACTTTATTGACAAAAAACTTCTTTTTCAGTATACTATTGCTACTTTATGGCCCGTTCGTCTAGTGGCTAGGACGCCAGGTTCTCATCCTGGTAACAGGGGTTCAATTCCCCTACGGGCTACTAGGCAAACAAATATTATGACAGGGTAGCTCAGCTGGTGAGAGCGGAGGATTCATAACCCTCAGGTCGGGAGTTCGAATCTCCCCCTTGTCACACAAAAAAAACTCTCCATATTTTGGAGAGTTTTTTTATTTTCGAGGGTATTATTTTTTCAAGATATCTTTCAAACCTTTTCCAGCTTTGAATTTTGGAACTGTTACAGGTGGAATTTGAATTTTTTCTGTAGGGTTTTGTGGGTTTACACCAACGCGTCCGGCACGAGTTTTGGCACTAAATTGTCCAAAGCCTGCGATATTGACGGTACCAGCTGCTTTGAGTTGGTTCATAGTGATCTCGACAAAAGCCTTGATCATATCTTCTGCTTCTTTCTTTGATACTCCGACACGTGCTGAAATGGCATCTGCGAGCATCGCTTTATTGATCGTACTCATAAATGTATAGAGTTAAAAACATTATCTATAAGGCCTATTGTACACTTTTGTCAAATTGTTGTCAATAGAGCGCAGGAAATACTTTATCGGGCGTATTCAATCACACGAGATTCACGAATGACCATGACTTTGATTTCTCCAGGATATTGAAGTTCACTTTCAATACGGCGTGCAATATCTTTTGCAAGATTGTATGATTGGTAGTCATCGATTTCACTTGGATTTACAAACACACGAATTTCACGACCAGCTTGGATAGCATATACTTTGTCAATACCAGGAAATTCGCGAGCTGTTTTTTCAAGATCTTCAAGACGAGTAACATACTGTTCGTAGGTATCGCGGCGTGCACCAACACGAGAGGCAGAGATAGCGTCTCCAGCCATTACAAGTTTGGTGAGGAGCAATGGTGGGTTGGTGTCGTGGTGGGTGAGTGCTACTTGCGCGGTATCTTCGTCGATATTGAATTTTTTGAGGATAGTATAACCGATTTGAGTGTGGGCTCCTTGTGTTTCGTGGTCAATAGCTTTTCCAACATCGTGGAAAAATCCGGCTTTACGAGCAAGGGCTGGGTTCATGCCAAGTTCTTCTGCCATAAGGCCAGAGAGGTAACCAACTTCAAGACAGTGGTTGAGCACGTTTTGGCCGTAACTGGTGCGGTATTTGAGGCGTCCTACGATAGAGACAAGCTTTGGATCAAGTCCAACAAGTCCCATTTTGAGGGCTGCTTCGTCACCGGCTTTTTTGATATCAATAGCAAGGTCACGTTTTGCCTCTTCGACGTATTCTTCAATTTTGGCAGGTTGAATACGACCATCAGAAATAAGTTTTTCAATAGCAAGTTGACAGACACGGCGGCGGATAGGGGAGAAACTCGAAACAAGAATCATTTCTGGAGTTTCGTCGATGATAAGTTCACAACCTGTCATTTTTTCAATAGTTTTGATGTTGCGACCTTCTTTTCCAATAATACGCCCTTTCATTTCTTCACTTGGAAGAGATACTGCTGTCGATGTGGTTTCGGCTGCATGGTTGCAGGCAGTGCGCTGCATATTTCCAACCACAATATCACGAGCTTTTTCTTTGAGTTCTTCGTGAGAGTCAGCATCAAATTTGAGACGGCGGTGGAGGAGGTCTTCTTGGGCTTCGGCTTCTACTTTGGCAAGAAGTTCATTTTTTGCTTGTTCACGACTGAGACCTGAAACAACTTCAAGTTTTTGTTCGGCTTCTTTATATTTGTTATCAATTTTTTCTTTGATTGTTTGAATTTCAACAACTTTTTCTTCGAGTTTAGTTTTTCGTTCTTCAAATTCTGATATTTTTTTATCAAATTGGGTTTCACGCTCTACGAGGCGACTTTGGATTTGTTGTTGTTCTCGGCGGCGATTTTCTTCTTCTTTTTTGGCTTCTTCAAGAAGTTTGATAGATTTTTCTTGGGCTGCCAAAATAATCTCTTGTTCTTTGACTTTTGCTTCGGCCATTTTTTTCTCGGCTTGAGCTTCGATAGAATTAGCAAGTTTGGTAGCTTGGGTTTTTCGGATGTAGTATCCCACGCCAGTACCTGCGAGCACTGCAATAATGGCAATGACAAATTGAATCATAAAAAAAATTCCTAAAAATGCACAGGAATTTCATGTCTGGTTTTTGTCTACAAAAAAATACTCGCGTTTCTAGCGTTTTAAGAAGAGATTGCGCAACTTTTGGCAAATACAAGCTTAAAATAAAGTATTTTTGAGGTAAAAGACATAGAGAAAAAAACTCCGTAACCAAGAAATCCTGTGAATTGTTGTAAATAAAATAACGCTCATAGTGTAGCATAAAAGTCAAAGTTTGTCAAAATCAAAACTTTAGGCTAAAATAAGGACACTATGACACACTCTATCGCAAAAAATACGGCTTTCATGACCTTGGCCTCCATTGCTCAAAAGGTTATTTCTTTTATTTATTTTACTTTGATTGCAAGAAGTATTGGTGTTGAGGGAACTGGAAAATACTTTTTGGCCATGTCTTTTACTACGATCTTTGTTGTCTTTGTTGATTTGGGGCTCAGTAATGTTTTGGTGCGTGAGGCTGCCAAAATGCGTGCCAATATACAAAAGTACTTATCTACTATTTTATCTGTAAAACTTCTTTTTGGGGTTCTTGCCTATGTCACTGTTGTGGTCCTGGCCTATTTTCTCTATCCTGGCGATGCCGAGCTTCGCCGTATGATATATCTTTCTGGGCTGACCATGCTTTTTGATTCCTTTAATCTGACGGTTTATAGTGTCTTGCGTGCGATTGGGGACCTTCGTTTTGAGTCTGTTTCAATTACGGTTAGTCAATTTTTGTCTTTGATTTTTGGTGGGGTTTTCTTGTGGCTGCAATTGCCTTTGATTTTTCTTATCTTGGCTTTTACCATTCCAAGTGCAATCAATGCTTGTTATGCGGCCTTTGTTTTGTATAAACGATACCAGGTAGTGCCAAGACCTCAATTTGAAAAGAACACATTTTTGTTTTTGTGGAAAATTACTATTCCATTTGCCTTGGCTGCGATTTTTGCTCGGGTGTATGGGTATATTGATTCAATATTGCTCAAACAGATGCTGGGGACAGAGGCCGTTGGATTTTATAGTACACCCTATAAAATTACCTATGCCTTTCAATTTGTGCCCTTGGCTTTAACGGCGGCTCTTTATCCTCGAATGAGTGAATACTTTGTGACTCAAAAAGAAAAACTATCTGTTATTTTGCACGATTCAATAAAGTATCTTTTTGTGGTATCTATGCCAATTGCTATTGGTATCTGTATATTGGCAAAACCTATTATTGTTATGCTTTATGGAAATGCATTTTTGCCTTCGGTTTTGCCTTTGCAAATTTTGATTGTAAGTCTTGTGTTTTCATTTATTGGGTTTCCTATTGGTGCCTGTTTGAATGCTTGTAATCGTCAGGTAACCCAGACCAGTATTGTTGCTGCGGTTATGGTTTTGAATATTATTTTAAATTTGCTTTTGATTCCAAAAATTGGAGTTGCTGGGGCGGCTCTTGCGGCTCTTCTTGGAAATACACTTTTGACCTTTGCGGGCTATTGTATACTCCCACAAATTACTGCCATTTCTCAGAGACAATATGCATCAACATTTTTTCGAGTGCTGCTTTGTGGTATAGTGATGGGGCTTGCTGTATATTTTGTAAATATACTTTCAAATATTTTTGTGGCAATTGTTGCGGGTGCTATTGTGTATATCTCAATGATTTTTGTGACTCGTGTTTTGACCTTTGCAGAAGTGGTTGAAGCGCGAAGAATACTGGGAAAATAATTACTATTAGAAAGTATTTTATCTATGTTGTTAAAAATAGGTATAAAAAATATAGTACTTGCGAGTTTCATAATGTCTGTATGGGGAATAGCTTTATTTTTTGTAAATTACGACTTTTTGGATAAAGAAAAGTTTGTTGTCGTTCCTGCAAAAGTTGTGTCAATTGATGAAACGCAAAGTATTCGATACCCAAATTTTAAAATTCAATATACGTATAATGGTGTTTTGTATACCAAGGATATTGAATACTATCAAATTGTTAAATCTTATAGTGGAAACAAATTATATTTTCCGAAGTTTCCAGTTCTTAACGAAAATATTTTATTTTCTATTCATAAAAATAACCCAGATGTTCCAAATGAAATGTATGAA
This sequence comes from uncultured Gammaproteobacteria bacterium, assembly GCA_964595805.1. Classification (GTDB taxonomy): domain Bacteria; phylum Patescibacteriota; class Patescibacteriia; order Magasanikbacterales; family UBA922; genus CAYTKU01. The sequence goes on along the minus strand of CAZQRI010000001.1, from coordinate 13,860 downwards.
GGACCTACATGGGGAAAAAATATTGTTATTTTGTTCGGTGGTGGAATTTCTTTTCTCCTCATGTTTCAAAATATAAAAGATAGACTTCGCTATCTAAAAAAATTAGAAGAATTAAAAAAAATTGGACAGAGGATAGAAGGGACTATTATAGATCCCCGGGACCCTCGAGTGGATGTTTGGCTTGCTCAGCAAGCTCAATATGTGAAACTTAATGCAGAAAAAATTTTTTTAGCGAGTTGGCTGGATGGAAAGCATAGGGAGAAAAGGTCTCGTTTTATGGGTGGTCCTCTTTTTTTGATTGATGATAAAAATATGATGTACAAAAGTGATCATGTCTCTCTTTCAAGAGAACAATACAAGAATTTGATAGGAAAGCAAATTCATATTTATAAAAATCAGATGAATCCACTTGAATATATTGTAGATATTGATGCAATAATATAGAATACAAGCTTTTATTTTTCTCACTCGATTATGAAAAAAACATTGATTATCTCTCTTGAATATCCACCACAGATTGGTGGAATTGCAACCTATGTGCATGATCTTGCAAATGCGCTCGATCCTGCAAGTACTATTGTTTTGGCTCCACCAATGAAGGATAGCCAGGCTTGGGATGAAGCTCAGCCCTACAATATTATTCGTCATGAATTTTATTATCCAAAATTTATTTGGCCTCGTTGGCTAAAACTTTTGAAATTGGTAAAGAAGATTGTGCGTGAGCAGGGGATTGAGCTGATTATGGTCCATCATATTTTGCCAGTTGGAACAGTTGCCCTGCATATTTTTAAATCCCTTGGGGTGCCTTATATCGTATTTTCGCATGGTACGGATATGGTCGCAGCAAGTTCTGTCCCTCGAAAGAAAAAATTGGCAACTTTGATTGGCCAAAAAAGTGTACAAGTGATTGCCAATAGTGAAAATTTGAAAATGCGTTTGCTTGAAAAGTTTGGAGCTCTTGCTACTAAGACATCGGTGCTGTATCCCTGTCCTGATGCTGATTTTATGATGCCACCAGCGGCAGATGAAATTGAAACGCTCAAGCATATCTATGCACTCGAAGGAAAACAAGTTATTTTGACCGTATCTCGTTTTATTGAAGGAAAGGGATTTCCACACTTGCTTCGGGTGATGCCAGAAATTTTGGAGCAAGTTCCACATCTCGTATGGATGATTATTGGTGATGGAGAAGATGCTAAAAGAGATGAAATTTTGAAAGAAATTCAAGCAAGAAATTTGCAAAATATTGTTCGTTTTGTTGGAGTAGTGCCTCATGTTGAGCTCAAGAAGTTTTATTATTTGGCAGATCTCTTTGTACTTTTGACGCATCCAGATGGAGGTATGGAAGAAGGTTTGGGTCTGGTATTTCTTGAGGCGGCGGCAGCGGGTCGACCTGTTGTAGCAGGTCGTAGTGGTGGTGTAGAAGAAGCGGTGATCAATGGACAGACTGGAGTGGTGGTAGATGTATTGAATGATCCTGAGAGTATTGTGGCGGCGATTGTGGGAATGATCAAAGATAAAGAATCAGCCAAAGCACTCGGCATGGCTGGACAAAACCGTATGCGCCAAGAATTCAATTGGTCTGTGCAGCTTGAAAAACTCAAACCATGGATTGAATAAACCTTCATTCATACTTTTTTTATATGGAAGGACTTATTAGTATTATTATTCCTGTTTATAATCATGCCGAGCATTTGGCCGAAGTGCTGGATGCTTTGAATAAACAGACATATACGAACTTTGAAGTCGTGGTGGTCGATGATGGAAGTGATCGTCATATTGAAGCATCGCAGTTTTCTTCCAATTTTCATTTTCCATTGACTGTTGTACGTCAAGAAAATGCAGGGGCTCCTGCAGCAAGAAATTTTGGATTTGCGGTTTCCGAGGGTGATTATCTGTTGTTTTTTGATGCGGATGTTATTGCATCTCCAGAAATGCTTGCAAAGCTTTTTGATGCCTTACAAAAAGATCCTTCGGCAAGTTATGCTTATTCAGATCATTATCTTGGAGCAAAACGTTTTCCTTCTCGAGAATTTAATGCCGAAGCTTTGAAAAAAAATAACTATATTACGACCATGTCTTTGATGCATCGCATGGATTTTGTGGAGTGGGATGAATCTTTGAAGCGTTTTCAAGATTGGGATATGTGGCTTACACTGCTCGAAATGGGAAAGCATGGAGTCTATGTACCAGGATTTTTGTGGCGGGCTTATCCACATAAAGGTGGTATGAGCGATGCCTTGCCTTCGTATTCTTATAAATTTCCCTTTCGCTATTTACCTTGGTTTTTTGGCAAAGTAAGGGCCTATGAAAAGGCAAAGCGCATTGTGCAGAAGAAACATGGACTTATATAAACTTTTGATAAAACTGTGTAAAACGCAGTTTTATTTTTTCTTTCATTTCGTCTGTGTGGACGAGAATAGCAAGAACCATGGTGATATAAAATATTCCGAATACATGTGAAAGTGCGGGGGCGGTAAGGTTGCTAACTAGCATAGCTACCAGTCCTCCAAGAAGGCCCACAAGAAAGTCTGGGTGAAGGCTGCTTGTTTTTATGGAGAGAATCGTGAGGGAAAGTAGATAGGTAATGACAAAACCATATGTGAGTGCTCCGATGAGTCCAAATTCGGTAGCAATTTCAAAATATCCCCAGTCAAATTGTGGCGTAGTGATTTGTTTTTGGCTGATAGGATTTGTGAATGTAATGCTTGAACCAAGACCTGATCCTGTCATGGGGTGCGCTTCAAATTTTTGCAAAATTGGTTTGAGCAGGGCACTTCGTGTGTAGGTACTTTCTTCTATACGCGGTGAGGTAAAGCTTTTGATACGGAATCCAAAAAGTTCAAGGCCAAATGTTTTGGTTCCACTGGCAATAAATGATGTGGCACAAAATAGAATGAGTATGGAAGCACAGGTGATAGCGCTTGTCAGAAACCATTTTTTGAAATTATGTTTGTAAAGGAGTGGAATGAGGGCAAGGACAAGTGCAAGAAAGTATCCTCGAGAAAAGTTGAGAGTGAGGGTAAACAGAGATGCAAAGAGTGCAAGCCACAAGAGATTTTCTTGTTTTTCTTTTTTCATGAGAAGTGATGCAAGAAGGAGGGTAAACGGGAGCAATAACAAGTGTTCTGGTGCGACAATGCGCCAAAATCCACTTCCAAGATTGGTAAGTTTGCCTCCAATGATGTCACGGTACCAGTGGTAGTAGGTTCCTTGTAAGAGTGCGTTTCCGCTCGAAAATAAAATAAATGTGATGAGCGAAAAAAGTGCGGATCCAAAAATAAAAACAGCAAGCAGTCGGATCAAAAATGGATAGCTGGATTTGTCTTTGATCATTGTGTGCGCGGGGAGAAGTAGTGCAAAAAAAGCAAAGGGGATAAGATCTTGAATAATAAGTTTTGTACTATTGTGGTGGAGGATTCCATTGAGGGCTGCCCACGAAATTGCAAGCATCAGCGCTCCAAGGAGAAAAAATAAGGGAGCAGGGATTTGAAGTTGAGAGCGTTTTTGTTTTGAAAAAATACTTTCTCCTCTATCCAAACAAATATATACGAGAAGAAAAATCGTACGGATAGAAATTCCGTAGAGTTCAAAAAAATGACCAGAACCTCCAAGAAATATTTCTGCAATGACAAGGTACCAGGCGTAATTTGGTTTTTTGAAGAAAAGAACAATGAGTGTAAGGACGAGAAATCCTGCAAGGATATTTTGGAGGATGAAATATGGCGCAATATAATATGAGAGAATACGAAGTGCAAAAAATGCGATAAAAAGTATCGCAGTTTGTGGGTGGAAAAATATTTTTTTGATGTCGCTTATCATAACAGACTGCCGTCAAGTGCTTTATTACCATTTACAAAAATTTTTGCACTCATTTCTGATTTTCCTTCGAGTTGAAGAGACATGACTTCAATAGCTCCGTCTTTTGTCCCAATAAAAATGCCTTTTTTATCAAGAGAGAGTTTTCCTGGGTAAAGATGATTTGTTGATGGTTTTATTTCAAGAAGTTTGAGTCGTTTGTCATTGAGTGTGGTCCAAATTCCTGGCCAAGGAGTAAGTGCTCGGTATTGGTTATAGATATCCGCTGTATTTTGATTCCAGTCAATTTTTCCATCATCGCGGGTCAAAAGTTTGCAGTAGCTTGCGAGTGTATTATTTTGGGCCTTGGGTTTGATTGTGCCATCAATAAAAGCAGGAATCGTTTCTATAAGGGCATCAAGTGCGAGTGGCATGAGTTTTTCTCGCAGTGTAGTGAAAGTATCGTCGGGATCAACTGCAACTTCTTTTTGGAGAAGTATTGGCCCTGTATCCATAGTGGCATCCATTTGCATGATAGTGACGGCTGTTTTGTTATCACCATGAAGAAGTGCTGCCTGAATCGGGGTTGGGCCACGGTAGAGGGGGAGCAATGATGGGTGAATGTTGATGGTTTTGTATTTTGGTACAGAAAGAAGTCTCTCGGGGATAATACGACCGTATTCAATGACAACAGAAAGATCAAAATCCTTGAAGGGAAAATCAAAATTTTTGAGAGTTTCTGGTTGGAGAACAGGAATTTTATGTTTTTGGGCAATTACTTTTGTGAGTGGTGGAGTCAAAATTTGTTTTCGTCCAACAGGCTGGTCAGCTTGTGTTATAACGAGGGCAACTTCAAAAAAAGGAAAATCAATAAGACCTTGCAAAATGTAAGCTGCAAATTCATGTGTTCCAAAGAACGTAATTTTTGTTTTTTCCATAGTACTTTTATTCAACTTTATTTTTTTCAACAGTATAGGTATCTTTTGCTTTATCAATGAAGAGAATGCCGTCGAGGTGATCAACTTCGTGTTGGATCACACGGGCAAAGAATTTTTTGGCGTCAAAAGAAATGGCTTTTCCACTGGCATCGAGTGCTTCGACGTGAATTTGGGTATAGCGTTTTACTTTGCCATAGATTTTTGGAACAGAGAGACAGCCTTCTACATCCCAATCTGTGCGGCGGCTGATTTTAGTCCAAACAGGATTGATAAGTACGAGGTCGTGTTTTTTGTCAGGTGTTGCTTCGCGTCCAATAATACAGATACGAATGTTCTTGCCTACTTGAGGAGAGGCAATACCAATGCCATCATCGGCATACATAGTGAGAATTAGATCTTGGATAAATTGCTGGGTTTCTGGAAGCATGACAAAATCAGGACTTACTTCGTGAGAGCGGTCGCGTAGTGTTGGATTTGGGATTGTGATAACCTTTAAAATCATACTATTTTAGGAATATTTTTTTTGGAGTTTTTCTAAAAATTTAAATTCTTCTGGTCCTTGGGGTTCAATACCAACAATATCATTGAGAGTAAGTCCATTTGCTAGTTGTATTCGTAAATCAGCTTCGTCGTCACCATAGCGGATACGTTTGTCGGTGGTAAATAAACTTTTGGCAAGAGCTACAACTACACCTTTTCTCTTTTTTGCATCCCGAAATATTTTTTTTACTTCCGCTTCGTTTTTTCCGCTTTTTTGAAGCAGTAATTCAAAAGATTCTGGATCATTTTCTGCTTCCATAACGGCCGTCATTGTTTGAGATTCATTTAAGGGTAATCCAAGTTGTTTCAATATATAATGATCTCTTCCAAGATCATTAGCATAACCGGCAGCATGTTGATCTGGACTCTCATATCGGCCTGTATGAATAAGTTTATCGAAGCTTGGAAAACGTTCTGGAATGGCTACAAAAAATAAATCTCCAGGTTCTACAAGCGAGGATACTTCTTCACGTGAATACCCTGGTATGTGACCATTTTCAATAAGAAATTGCAGTGTTTCAAGAGACATACCATGGTATCCGGCAGTATTTTCTTCGTCATCAAGGCCAACTTCAAAAAGCTCTGCAACTTGTCTTTCACGTTGTTGCTTTTCAAATTCTTTGGCAGCTTTTTCTTTTTCGTCGAGGGTATCCATACTTAGGAGTTTAAAATACTATTTGGTCCTGGGTCAACCTTCCATTTTTCATCGAGCAGGGCGTTGATTTCGCTGGCTTTTTCCATCCATGTTTCTGGCTTCAATAATACGATTATACCATACCAGTATTGTTTTCGGTAGAAGTGGGGTTGCAGTTCAATAGGATCGTAGATCTTAGCGGTTTTTTCGATTTTTGTCAAGATGGCACAGATCTTTTCTTTCATCAACTGAGCCTGTTTTTGGGCTTCGGCAGAGCTCTGTCCACCATAGATATATTTGAGTATATATGAGTATGGAGGATAGGAAAATGCCTTGCGTCGTTTGAGATCCGTTCGATAAAAAAGATCCGGATCATTGAGCATTTTCCAAAACATATGTTCGGGATTATGTGTCTGAATATAGAGTTTGCTTGTTTCTGGTCGAGAGTATTGTAGGTTTTGAACAAGATGCCACAAACGTTCTTCTCCTGTATATTCTGGAGTGGTCAGCATGCGATCAAGATTAATACACACAACAAGACCGATCTTTTCCCAGTCAATGTATTGGAGGGCCATTTCGGTTCCAATAATAATTTTTTTGCCTGTTTCTTTGAGAAGTTCTGGACGAAGTTTTTCAAGGATATCACTATCCATGCGGATTATTTTTGCATTATTATTGTTTTGTAAACGTTGCAGGGTACTTTCAATTTCCTGTGTGCCATAGCCACGAAGTTGGAGTATGTTAGCCTGACATTTTGGACAGGAGAGTGGAATGGCTTCGCGAGTTTTGCAGTAATGGCAACGAAGACTTTTTTCATTTTCGTGATAGACTCTTGGATTGTGACAGAGTGGACAGCTATCTTTGTATCCACAACCCTGACAATAAATAGATGTGGCGCTTCCTCGGCGATTGAGAAATAAAAAAACATCATGAGGAGTATTTTGTATTTCTTCTTGAACTCGAGAAGAAATAAAATAATCACTTTTGTGCCCATGTACTTCGCTTTTGAGATCAATAAAAATAGGGGCGTCTTGTTTGGGGAGTTCAATAATGCCAAGAGTTTTGTGCGAAGCAATGCTTTTATTATTCATCTGGTATTTGTGTTCGTAGAGATGATAATAACTTTCGCTGGATGGATGTGAACTTATAAGGGTAATGTGTGCTCCATGAATTTTTGCAAGTTCAAGAGCAATATCCTTGACAGAAAAACGTGGTGTTCCTTCTTCTTGTTTATGGTCTTTGTGTTCTTCGTCAATAATGACAATATTTTTGAGATCAAAAAAAGTGAGAAAAATACTGCTGCGTGTACCAATAATAATATCAGCTTCAGCATTTCGAATTTTTGACCAATTTGAAAATTTTTCTTTGACACTCAGTTCGCTATTCCAAAGAACAACATTTTTGTCTAAAAAAATATTTTGTATTTTTGTAATGCGATGAATTTCTGGAACAATGATGAGTGTTTGTGTTTGGGAAAAAGATTGTAAAAATTCTCTTTGATCTTTTTCTGTAAGGTATTGATGAAATTGTATGGTACTTTCTTTTGCTCTTGGAAGATTTTTTGTTTGGGGGAGAAGGGTTAATTGTGAAATTTTTCTTTTTTGGAGCGGTGGCAGAGCACTTTCAAGAAGGCTGCCGAGTGAATCATGGTAAAGGAGTGCCAATTTTTCAAAGAGTTTGACTTCATCATTTCGTAAAAAAGGAATATCATTGACAATTGATTCAAGGGCTTTTACTTTCTCTGCGTATTGGCTGTCTGTCTCTAAAGATAAAATAAGCCCAAAGAGTTTGGACTTACGAAAGGGGATTACGACGATTTGCCCGACTTGAATTTTTTCAATGAGTTCTTCTGGAACCAAATAATCGCAAATTGAAAAATGTTTCGGGAGGCGTTTGAGGGGGGCAATGCGAGCGTACATACTACAATCTAAAATTTCCAGTCAGGTATCCCACTCCAAAAGGGTGTTCGTAGCAATAATTTTCAAATTGATAATCTACATTTTTTAAGACTCCAAGGAGTATGAGAAGTGATTTGTAGCAGCATTCTTGTGCTTGTTCAATAAGAGTACTATCAATTTGGCTCATGCCAAGGGTATTGCGAGTATGAAGAAGTGCTTGAATACTATCATCAAATTCTTTTCCTTTTGGATTATAGGGAAGTGGTGATTTTTTACTTATACAGTGTGACATATCACCACTCGCAATAATAGCAATACGTTTTCCGGACATAAGAATAATTTCTTTGAGTAGTTCTCCAAAAGCAAGATGTTCTTTGGGAGAAAGGCCACTGTATCCAATAGGGACAATTTTTATGTTTGGAAGGTGATTGCTCAAAAAGTGAAGCGGTATGCTGGCACCATAGCGAATTTTTTCTTCGTTTATAAGACGAATAGGAAGATGTAATTTTTGTCCTTCATGAGCAATATGAGCTCCAAAGTCTCCACCCCCCATCCAAGTTTTTGTCGTGACAAAATCTCCAAATTCTTCAAAATTGGATGTAAATTTATCATGGACATTTACGACAAAGGCATTTTCGTGGATTCCTTCGTGGGGAGAAATAATAAACAAAACCTGAGGATGTGTGAGGTAGAGTTCTTCTTCGAGTCTCTCCATTGCTTCTTTTGTGTTTTTGAGTTTCGTTGCATTTTCTTTTCCAATATTTTCTATCAGAAGTGGGGGATGTGGAGTAAGTCCGGCAAAAACAAGTGACATAGCAAGAGGTTAAAAGTTTTTCAAGGTCCATTCGCTGAGTTTTTCTGGGGCTAAAAAGCGATTGTCATAGTCTGGATTGCCCATGGTAATAATGATAAATTGTTTCTTATCGCTTTTGCGTTCAATTCGCATAGCAAGGCCTGCTCCTGATTCTATCAGATATCCAGTTTTGCTGGCAAGTATTGTAAAAGGAAGATCATTTCGTTTCATGAGTTCATTGCTATTGCTATCAAAGTGGTTGGGGTTATCATCTTTATCGAGAACTTCATCGTATTTGTAGCTTTTTGCGCCAAGAAACCCAAGAAGTGTTTTGTTTTTTGTGGCTTCTGTAAAAATTTTGAGATATTCTCGTGCGGTAGAAATATTACCGAGATCTGCTCCACTTGGTTCAGAAAATTTTGTTGATTTGAGGTTCCAGAGTTTAGCAAGAGCATTCATGTCTTTGGTAAATATGGCTTCGTTTTTTTCTATACCATCGACAATCATGCGTGTGGCCGTGTTATTTGAAGAGACAAGCATGGTGGAGAGAATATCTTCATTGCGTACTTTTTCTCCATCGACAAGACGAAATGAACCATAAAGACCTTGGTGTTCTGCTTTGTTAAATGTTACTGATTTGGAAAGAGAAATATTTTTTTTCATCAAAAGGTTCGCTGTCATAACTTTGGTGAATGATGCAAGGGGGCGAACTACATCAATATTTTTTCCTGCCAAAATTTTTCCCGTATTTGCGTCTGCTACGAGATAGGTATTTACATTTGTATCAAATTGTTTTCCAACATAGCTGGTGCTACTTGGATTTATGGAATACATACTTCCAGTATCAACAAAAATGGGGAGTCCATCACTGCCTTTTTTTACGGTATCAAATGTTTTTTGGAGATTATTTGAAGTACTTGAATTTTCTTCTGGACTACTTGGACCATCGAGTGTACTGGCAATAGAATCTGGAAGAGTGAGGGCCGGTCCAATAGGGTAGAGTGAACTCATGAGCTCGTTGGTTGTGAGGACATTGCTCCACTTGTATCCAAGAGCAAGAAACATTTTTTCATCAGTAATATGGCGCTTTTTGCCGTGTTCTACCACATAAATTTTTGGACTCGTTGGAGTTTTGAGCAGTGTTCCATCTGGGAATTTGATGGGGTCACCAGCTGTTGCATCTTGGAGATCAGCAAGAACACCATTTTTTCCTTTGAGACCCGGAAATGCGATTTTGCTCAGTTGTGGGTCAATAATAGCGTGGGAGATCCCGTTTTTTATAAAATACCAGCCTTGAGTTTCTTTTATATAAATAACTTCTCCGAGTGGGTTGTCAGAATTTTTGAGGGTGATGGTTTCACCAATTGGCATGCCATCAATATCGCTGGCTTCAACATCAATTGTTTCATCGGGATTGTATCCAATTTTTTGGACTGTTTTTTCTGAGTCAAAGGGTCTGAGTGTATCGTCGTCGAGTAAATAATATTTGGAAGCTGATTTGAGAAGAGAGAAATTTGGGAAGTTGATGGGGCTTCCAAGAGGGTAGCGATTGATTTCACCTTCTGGTACTGTAAGAATACGCTTTGGATCGTAGCGTGTGACAAGAGAAGTCATGCTTTTGAAGGCGCGTTTTTTCCCATTTTGAAGAAGGTATATTGTGGGGTCTTGGGCAGAACGAAAAAGAGTTCCATCGGGGTATCCACCTTGAAACCATTTTTGCCAGAGGTTCCAAAAATTTTGGTTGCCTTGAATGTGAGGAGTATAGGTATAGAGAAAGGCGGTGGCATTGTTGCTTGGAGTCACTTTTTGTCCATCGATGGTATAGGTGTTATGTGCTGTCTTTATCCAATTTTGTTCGTCTTCGTGGTCATAATACCAACGTATAATACCAGCAGCACTGTCTACTTGATTTCCAAAACCTTTCCATTTTTGGATGTTTGGGTCGTCCATGGAGCAGGCATCACAGACACCGTAGCCCGTGGCCCAATTGAGTTGTTTTTCACTGGGGTCTTGGTCACTAATGAGACTTTGTTCTTTTTGAAGTTTGACGAGAAGATATTTTGGGTTAATTTTGTATTCTTGGGCAGCTTGATAAATAATATCAGCGGCTTTTTTTCGCTCACCATTTTTATCTGTTGTTTTGTAGGTATGCAAATAACTTCCTTTTTGGTCAAGGAAAAGATCAATATCGGTCTTGGTCATGCTGCTATAATCTTGCATTTGCTCATCACTGATGAGGTAGTTGGGATTAAAGTCGGATGCCAAAACACTCTGTGGAAGTATATTACCAAGAAATAGAACGAAAATAAGAGGTATTTGTATGCCTTTTTTCATATATCTAAAGTATAACATATTTTTGAATATCTCAAAAGTTGGGGGTTGCTTTTTTTGCTATTTATTGCTAGTATAAAGGGGCTATTAAACATACTTATATGAGTGGAGAAAAACCAGTTAGTGGGCCAAAAAGTTGGATAAATGAAGCTACAAAAGCCGAAGCAGATGCTTCAAAATCTGGTGCAAAAGGAGAAGGAATGGGACTTCATGCTGTGCTTCAGACTCTGGAGGATTTGGATTCTAGTGGTGTTGAGATTAAGCCTGTTGTTCCTGTTCCAGAAGAGGGAAAAATGCCAACTATTCTTCAGACAAACGAAAAATCAAATGATCCAAAGTATAAAGCACATCGTACAATTGATGAACCAGTTATTGGGCATGGTTTTTGGGAAGGAGACGATGATCTTGGAGACACTGTTGATGATTTTGAAAAGGCACTCAAACCTAAAAACTAACTATGCCAGGAAAATTGTATATTGTCGCCACTCCGATTGGAAATTTATCAGATATGACTGCTCGCGCTCTTGAAACACTCAAGGGCGTTGATTGTATTTTGTGTGAAGATACACGGGTGACAATAAACCTGCTTAATCATTTTGAAATCAAAACACCAACCATGAGTTATCACCATCATAGTGATATGAGTAAAATGATGGAGATTCGTGAGATGCTTGAAAATGGAAAGAACATTGCACTCGTGAGTGATGCTGGAACTCCGGGTATTAGTGACCCTGGAAATATCCTCATAGAGTTTTTGACGTCGAGCGACAGCAATTCTGTCATTGAGGTTGTTCCAATTCCTGGAGTATCAGCCTTGACGGCGGCACTGAGTATTTCTGGATTTCCAACAGACAAAGTTTTGTTTCTTGGTTTTCCTCCACACAAAAATAAACGCCAACAGTTTTTTAAGAATGTTGCTGATTCGGAATATACTGTTGTTTTTTTTGAATCCAATCATAGAATCAAAAAAGCAATTGCAAGTTTGGCAGAATTTGTAGCGCCTGAGCGAAAAGTGATGATTGTTCGCGAACTCACAAAAAAATTTGAGACGGTGTATCGGGGAAAAATTTCGGATATTACAAAAATAAATATGTCGGAAAAAGGGGAGTTTGTTCTTGTTCTCAATGCTATTTAAAATATGCTCAGTAATTATCACAAGTATCGATTGTTTGAAATGTTGCCTGGTATTACGGTATGGCTCACCCTTATTGGTGCGGCTCTTTTGTCTTTTACGCATCCTCTGGCAATGATTTATTTTGTCATTGTTTTTGATATTTATTGGCTTACGAAGGTAATTTATTTTTCTTTTTATTTGGTACTGGCATGGATGCGTTTTCGTAAAGTAAGTCAGGTAGAGTGGAAAAAAGTTTTATTTGAAGAGGCAAAGGGCTGGGAGAGCAAACATCATGTTGTATTTTTGACACTGTATAAAGAAGATTGGGAAGTGGTAGAAACAGCGATGCAAAGTGTTTGTGATTCTGTGTATGATAAAAGCAAGTTT
>CAZQRI010000001.1:0-1417 GCA_964595805.1 uncultured Gammaproteobacteria bacterium | reverse complement strand
CAGGAGAAGAACGTGCCAAAGATCGTTACGAAGAAGTTTTGAACAATGCAAAAGAAAAATTTGGAACTTGTTTTGGAGATATCGTTGGTATTTTGCATCCAAAAGATTTGGAAGATGAAATTCCAGGAAAAGGTTCCAACCTCAACTATGCTGAAGGGGAAATGAAAAAGTATATTGATAAAAAAGGCTGGGACTATGCGAATGTTATTGTTACTGTTTTCGATATTGATACGATTTGTCACAAAGAATATTTTAGTTATTTGACCTATCTCTACTGTACGCATCCAAATCCAACACACAGTTCTTTCCAACCAGTAGTGCTCTACAACAATAATATTTGGGAATCTCCAATGGTACTTCGTATTATGGCTTTTGGTACTACTTTTTGGATGCTCAATGCTCTTTCTCGTCAAGACACACTTGTTACATTTTCTTCACATTCAATGAGTTTTCAGGCTTTATTTGATGCGGGTTATCATGATAAACGTATTGTGAGTGAAGATTCACGTATTTTTTTTCAGTGTCTTTTGCGCTATAATGGAGACTACGAAGTAACACCAATGTATATTCCGGTTTCTATGGATACGGTACGGGATGATTCTTGGTGGAAGAGTATTGTGAATCTCTACAAGCAAAAACGACGTTGGGCTTGGGGGACAGAACATATTCCATATTTGCTTTGGGAGTTTGGAAAAAAAGGAAAGGGCAAAGATATGCCTTTTGGTACAAAAGCAAAATGGATGTTTTCACAATGGGAAGGAAAGTGGTCTTGGGCTGTTGTGGCAATTTTGATTACGGTCCTCGGGCGTTTTCCAATTTGGTTTGCTCCAGATTGGGTGCGTGAAAGTGCTTTGTATTTCAATACTCCACATATTTTACAAATTTTGATGCGTATTGCTCTTATTGGTTTGTTCGTCTCTGCAACACTGAGCTTTTTGTTACTTCCAAAACGGCCACATACTCTTTCAAAACACGTGTATATTTCTATGGTTTTGCAGTGGGCTTTGCTTCCGGTGACTTTGATTTTGGTAGGTGCACTTCCTGCTATTGATTCGATTACGCACTTGATGTTTGGAAAATATCTGGGATTTAATGTTTCTCAGAAGAAGAGAAAATCGCTCTAGTTTTTTACTTGTATTGATTACAGTCATGGACAAGTAAAAATGTATGAGGCGAATAAAAGAGAAATATTTATCATTATTTAAAAGAACATATGTTCAAAGGCTTTAAAGGATTTATTTTTGTCTGTATTATTGCGGCACTTATTGGAAGTGCTTCTGCCTATGCATATTATAAAGTAAAAAATATTTCTCCCGAAAAGCTTTTATCAAGTGCTCTTGTACAAAATAAAGTAAATAATTTAGTTGGTGATCCGAGTGGAGATTTTTCTGCCTTGCTTCCTCAGTTTTTGGGGTTT